>NZ_JAMPLI010000019.1:0-103129 GCF_039962475.1 Leptolyngbya sp. GB1-A1
TTCAAGCCAGTTAAAGCGCGCAGCAAGCGGTCTTGTGTCAGCACCCGTTCAATATCCAGCATTTGCTTATCCCATTTCTGCCTTCTATTCTTGCTTATTTCCCGACAAGTCTATTAGCTTACTAGAGACCACAGCGGACGGAGAAGAAACCTTTCGCTGGAATATATTAGCTGGAACTTTAGCGCACTATGGGGGTAGCACTACATCCCGCAACTTTAGCCCCTGTGGAGTTTGTCTGGAACAAGGGACTCCCGTCCTTTTTTCCCATCCCGAACGGTATTTCACCTACTTCCAGGCAACTAACACCCCCATCGTAGAAGGCTTGGTGTTGCCTCTCATTGCGGATAGTCATATCTTCGGCACAATCTGGATTATGTCGCACGATGAGCAGCGGCATTTTGATGCAGAAGACGTGCGGGTGATGACGAGTCTGGCAGACTTTGCAGCCGCAGCTTTGCTCTTGAACCAGCGCCAAACCCAGGAACTGCTGGCAAAAAATGCTCAGCTAGAGGTGGAGGTGGTTGAACGTCAGCGATCGCATGAAGCCTTGCGCGAATCGGAAAAACGTTTGCAGGTGATGGTTGAAAATCTGCCCGGTGGGGCGGTGTTTGTCGTTGACCGCGATTTGCGCTATTTGCTGGCGGAAGGAGAAGCGTTGCTTGCCGCCGGATTCAAACCCGAAGATCTCGTTGGGCGAACCATTTTTGAGGTAATGCCGCCCGAATTGATACCGACTTACGAGGCGCTGTACCGGAAAGCGCTGGCGGGTGAGCCGTTTGAGCATGAACACAATGCTCACGATCGCACCTATGTTTCCCACGGAACGCCGCTTCGATCGCCAAATGGTGAAATTAATGCGGTGCTTGCCGCTTCTTACGACATCTCTGAACGTAAAAAAGCTGAAGCAGCCCTGCGCGAATCCGAAGCAAAATATCGATCGCTGTTTGAGTCGATCGACGAAGGCTTCGCCGTCATCGAGGTTCTTTATGACGAAAACGGTAAGTCTTACAATCACAAAATCATTCAAGCCAATCAAGCATTCTCGTCACATTCCGGCATTGAAGCTCCCGAAGGCAAGCTGGCGAGCGAACTGATGCCGGGCGTTGAGCAATTTTGGAACGAGCTTTACGCACGGGTAATTGAAACGAATGCGTCCGAGCGAATGGAAGTGCATTCGGAGGTTTTTGATCGCTGGTTCGAGGTTATCGTTTCGCCGTTGAATGACGGTTCAACGCACTGCGTCGCTGTCGCCTTCGTAGATAACACCAAGCGCAAGCGGTCGGAAGCAGCCCAGCGCAAATCGGAAGCAAAATATCGATCGCTGTTCGGGAATATCAACGATGGCTTTTGCATTATTGAGCTGCTGTGTGACGACGGACGGCTAACTAACTTCCGATTTTTGGAAGCGAATCCAGCCTTTGAACAACAAATCGGAGTGACGCAAGCGATCGGCAAAACTGCCCATGAGCTTGTGCCCAATTTAGAAGCCGAGTTTTTCACAAACTGTGAAAGGGTTCTGGCAACAGGTGAGCCGACCGAGTTTGAAAATTATTCAGCCGGTTTAGATCGGTATTACCGGGTGTCGGCATATCCACACGGCGACCCCCAGAATAAACAACTGGCGCTCTTGTTCAACGACATCAGCGATCGCAAACACACAGAAGTACAATTGCGCCGCGCTGCCGAACTCGATGCTTTTCGCGTCACGTTATCGGATGCGTTGCGATCGCTCTCTGATCCAGCAGCGATCCAGGGAGAAGCGTGCCGATTGGTAGGCGAGCAGTTGAGCATTGATCGGGCCTTCTATACCGAGATCAATGAGACCGAGGGCTGGGCGTTGATCGAGCAGGACTATGTTGGCGACGGCTCGTTTTCGATCGTTGGCGTTTTGTCATTGTCAGACTACAGTTGGGCGCTGCCGGTCTATAACAGGGGTGAGATACTCATGGTCTCAGACGTGGCAAGTTCTGACCTCATTTCTGAGTCCGATCAGAATGCAATGGGTGCGATTCAGGTGGCTGCCGTTGTGGGGATCCCGCTCATCAAAGAAGGTGTGTTGGTAGGAGCCTTCGTTGTCGCTGACTCTGAGCCGCGAGAATGGACAGATCTCGACATCGAACTGACGTGGGAAACTGGCGAACGCATCTGGGCGGCGATCGAACGCGCTCGTGCCGAAGCTGCTCTGCGCGAATCAGAGATTCAGCGGATTCGAGAACAAGTCGCCCGCGAAGAAGAACGCCAACAAGCCGAAACCCTCGCAGAACTCGATCGCGCTAAAACCCTTTTCTTTAGCAACGTTAGCCATGAACTCCGCACACCGTTAACGTTGATTCTGGCTCCTCTGCAAGATGCACTGAAGCATGTGGGAGAGTGGGAGCATACTGATCCATCTACCCATCTACCCATCCACCCATCTACTCTCAAACACGACCTCCAACTCGCCCATCGCAATAGCCTCCGCCTATTGAAACTGGTCAATACCCTGCTCGACTTCTCCCGTATTGAAGCCGGACGCATGGAAGCGGTGTACGAACCGACTGATTTAGCTCTGTTTACAACTGAACTTGCCAGTGTATTTCGATCGGCGATCGAACGGGCAGGTTTACAGTTGATTGTTGATTGCCCACCCCTACCTCAATCTGTCTTTGTCGATCGGGACATGTGGGAAAAAATTATCCTCAACCTACTCTCCAATGCCTTTAAGTTCACTTTTGAGGGCGAAATTACGGTTAGGTTATATTCCACCGAAGGTAATCAAGCCATCCTTCAGATTCAGGACACCGGCACTGGAATCGCCCCCGAACACCTACCCCATCTGTTTGAGCGGTTCTATCAAATCCGAGGGACACAAGCCCGCACCTATGAAGGATCAGGCATTGGTTTAGCCCTGGTGCATGAACTGGTTCGATTGCAGGGTGGCACGATTGAGGTGAGTAGCACCCTAGGAAAGGGAACTTGCTTTACGATCGCCCTTCCTCTGGGGACAAGGCACTTACCCAACGATCGCCTACGGCGCGATGGAGCCATTCCCTTTCAAAATCAAGACGATCGGCTCCAGCCCACTCGCACCCTGGTATCTACCGCAATCAATGCCACTGCCTACATTGCAGCGGAGCTACCCGAAGAGGAAGAGGAGCAAGAGAGCAAGGAAGCAAGAGAACCGGAAGACGTTATCTCCGATGCTCCCACTCCCCGCTGCTCCGCCCCGATTGCCCATGTCCTCCTCGTCGATGACAACACCGATATGCGGCAATACCTCAGCCGTATCCTCAGCGAATACGTTCAAATTCAAGCGGTTGCAGATGGAGCATCAGCACTAGCAGCAGCGCAAGCACAAGTCCCCGATCTAATCTTGAGTGATGTGATGATGCCAGGATTAGACGGTTTCCAGTTACTCCAGGCATTGCGGTCTGACCCTCGTACCCGTGAAGTCCCAATCATTCTGCTTTCTGCCCGTGCCGGAGAAGAGGCGATCGTCGAAGGACTGAAAGCCGGAGCAGACGATTACCTGATCAAACCTTTCTCAGCGCAAGAACTCATTTCCCGCGTCAATGCCCACCTTCAGATGGCACAGCTCCGGGGCGAAGCACTTCAGGAGGCAAGACGCATCATTCGCAGCCGGGACGAAATGATCTCCACCGTTTCCCATGAGCTGAACACACCCCTGGTTTCGATTCTGGGCTGGACGCGCCTACTGCGGAACAATCCTCCTAATCCGGTTATGCTCACGAAAGCACTGGACACGATCGAGCGAAATGCAACACTACAAGCCAAGTTGGTGCAAGACCTGCTCGATATATCGCGGATTACCGCAGGCAAACTGAGTTTGAATCCTCAACCCATTGCACTGGAATCGGTGATTGAAGCCGCGATCGCAACTGTCGCGCAAACCGCAGCAGAGAAAGGAATTCGTTTAACCTGGCAGGAAAATAGGACGGAGCCTGTTGCCGTTATGGGAGATAGCGATCGCCTCCAGCAGGTGATTTGTAATCTCCTGACCAACGCTATTAAATTTACGCTAGTCGCAGGCAGCGTTAGTGTAGAACTGGCAGTGCTTGATAACTATGATTCTGCGAATCGTGCCTATGCCGAAATTCGGGTTATGGATACGGGAATGGGCATCGCGGCTGAGTCTCTGCCCCAGGTGTTCGATCGCTTCCACCAAGCCAGAGCATCTGATGCAGCGAAAGGATTGGGGTTAGGATTAACGATCGCCTGCCATATTGTCGAACTTCATAAAGGCACGATTCATGCTGAAAGTGCAGGAGAAGGACAGGGATCAACTTTTATCGTCCGCTTGCCGCTTCTCTCATGATCTCTCATGAATATTCCATCACGAATCAACTCCACCATTCAACTCCACCACGAATCACCCATGACCTGATTTCCAATCTTGGCGTTGCTGAATAAGCGTGCCCCCCTAGCCCCCCAAAGTTGAGGGGAACCAGAATTCAAAGTCCCCCAGCATTGGGGGATTTAGGGGGCGATGCAGAAGCTAAATTTGCACCGTTCATATCCCGATTCAGCAACGCCCCAATCTTTTAGCATCCCAAGCGTACCCCTGAAACTAGCCCGGAATTTGAAGCATTGAAAGCGCGAAATCATTTTGTCAAGCATTTGATGAAGGGCAGCAATTTTTACGATCGAGAACGGAAATGGTAGGGTTCATGTCTTTATCAAAGCAAAGGGAACAATTGGTTGAACGAGTGAATGAATTATAGAGGCTATTTCAAACAATCTAATCGAAAATAGAAAAGAGAGCGTTTGCAGTGGTGAAAACGATGAAAAAATCTGTGATTTGAGTATCTAGATCTGACAGTTTCACACAAAGCTGTTAAATGGAACCGTCCTGTTATCCCGCCAAGGTGGGCACTTCAATTCCCTTAAAACGGGAGAAATCAACCGTGACGAAATCAGCAGCGGTAATCTGATTGGCTTTGACGTTAGAAAGAACTGCAAGCCGCTGATCCCCTACCCCGACGACAACGTTTTTGCCTCGCTGCACCATATCGAAAATCTCAGGGTTTAACCCGATCGCCAGTCCCAGTTTGTCTTTACCGTTCTGAAAATCTTGAATGACCTCTGTGCCGCTGTCGAGGGTCAGCACGAAAGTATCTTTGCCAGAACCACCTGTGTGAGTATCGCGTCCTGCTCCGCCGAAGCTGATATCGTTTCCTGTGCCGCTATTGAGGTTATCGTTGCCTGTACCACCGCAAAGAACATCACTACCACCCCTACCAGAAAGGACATCATGGCCTCCTTCGCCGCAGAGAATGCCGCCAATGCTGCTGCCCTGTATCTGTTGGCTGGTATTGTTGCCCAGCAGCAGCGGAGTTTTGCTGGTGAATGTCGATGCGGATGACGTGAAAACGTTATAGTCTACTCGATAAGTGACGGTTGCTCCTCTGGGACGAAATGAAGCATCTCTGCCTTGAGTCACCAAGCTTTTTCCAGTCGAGTCGCCGCCAGAATCAAAGTCACCCACTGTACCCGTTTGAGAAAAATATTTGGCGGTGAACTTTGACGAGGAGGAGGGGCTGATATCTGCTTCATCATCGCCAACGGGATCAGCATCTTTCACTGCAATTTCAAAAGTGTTCGATTCCCTTAATGGATCAACGGGCTGAATAAAGGTGAAGTTTGGTCTGACATCATCATTATCTTTGTCAAACACGCCGCTGTTACGAGTTTGTCCATTGATCGTAAGCGATGTTTTGAAATCTGCTTTGAACGATGAAGAGAACACCACCTGAGTATCAAAGCGATCGATCGCCGTAATTCGTTCAACCGTAACCCCTAGCTCTGCGCGTGTAATTGGAAGAGCCGCAATACTCAAGACGTAAGGGGAACGAGGTGCGGTGGCAAGGGCATTTACGCCAATCAGATAAGTACCGGGTGCCAAATTTTTGAAGCTGATCGAATCAACCGCAGTGCCAGGTTTAAAGGAGTGGGCGATCGGGTTGCCTTCGGGTGAAGACATCAAAACTAAGTTTGCATTTGCAACCTGCGGGGCAAGTGCTACACCAAAACTGGTGGGCTGAGTGGTAGTGAAGCGATAGATATCAAAGGTATCGGTAATCCGCAGATCAGAGGAACCAATTGGAATGAGTTCTCCCATGTTCCCCTCAACGACTAGACTACCTGCTAATGTTCCAATATTGTTTGCAAAGCTTGGACTATTGTTTGGTTCACGGTCTAGAAATACCATCGCTGAGTTTTCTGAATAAAGGGATACTGGAAATGGGTGGTGAGCGATTTAATGCTGAATTCAAGCAGAGGAACGGTTAGATTGAGTTGAGCTTGACTTAAATGGTGGTCAGATGGTCGATTCATTGGGAACAGCGTTGTTCGAGCCATGCCCGTACTTCTGTCTCTAAATCTCTGTCTCTGAATCAAAGAATACTCTGCGTCCTAGCAGCGGATCGTGAATCGCCCAATAAGGATTGCCAAATTTATCTTTGCGTGAATAAATTTTGGGTTCATTCGAATGCGGCGATCGAGTTAACGATTCCATGCCAAATTTGTTTCAAGATTGATGCAAAGCTAGATCTGGTTAATTCGTCAAATTTTTATCGGCTATAAGTTCTAGCTCTTGGTAATTTGCAGATTGGTTTTTTATAATGATTTTTTCTGAGCGATCGTAACAGGTTGACTTTGAGACGAATCGATTGATGGTTTTCCCGTAATCTCAGCTGTAAATTGACTGAGATCAAAGACAAGCGAATCCTGACGAGCAAGGGTGTACCGTGCCGCAATCGCACAAAGTTTGCACATATCGTTTCTCTGAATTTGCTACTTGTGAATTTACTTGTGAATGATGTAGTAGTCGTTCACGATATCCTGCGGTAGTCGTTTGATTTCCACCTGCTTAAATCCAGCTTCGGCGAGCATTCGCAATGCGGTTTCCTGTCCCCACATTGCTCCTAAACCCATGCCGCCATAAGCAAGCGAAACAGTCATACAGTGCATACAAGAAACCGTGTAGAAGTAGGGAGCCAACGGGTTGTCTAGGTTGTCCTCAACATTCGTTGCACCCCGAATTTCCTGCATCAGGTAGATTCCATCAGCACGTAATGCTCGGTAGATGTTGTGCAAGACCTGATCGGGTTTTGCCTGGTCATGGATGGCATCAAAGGTTGTGATGAGATCGTAGCGATCGCACTCCTCGATCGTGGCAGCATCCCGAACCCGGAACTCGATATTGCTCAGCTTGTGCCGTTGAGCTTCAGCATTGGCAGTTGCGATCGTTTCACCTGAAAAGTCGTAGCCTGTGAATCGACTATTGGGAAAAGCTGCTGCCAAAACATTGAGTACTTTTCCACTGCCGCAGCCCAAATCTAAAACATCAATGCCTTGCTGGAGTGCTTCACCCAGTCCAGAAATGAGCGGCAGCACCTCATCGATTAATGGCGCAACCGTTCCTTGATTAGTCACTTCTGCCATCACCGTATGAAAGCGTTTGAAGGCAGAATAGGGAACCCCGCCGCCTTGATAGAAGCAGTTGATTACTTGGTCTTCGACGGTCGCTAGCATGGGCGGGAACTGGGCGATCAGGGCAAGATTATTGGGTTCCGCAGCACGGGTGAGAAATGCGGCGTGTTCTGTGGGCAGCACATAGGTTTTGGCGATCGGGTCATACTCGACAATGCGACCTGTCACCATCGCATTGAGCCACTCGCGCACATAGCGTTCGTTCAGTCCAGCCGCGTTGGCAATTTGCTGGCTGGTGGAGGGCGGCAGTTCTGCCATTGTGTCGAAAAGTTCGGTACGATGTCCGATCGAGACCATCAAGTCGATCGCACTACTGCTAATAATATCCAGCATCCGCCCTGCAAAGGCTTCGGCTTTAGCGTGGTTGAATTGGGTTGGGTTGAACAGTTGGGTTGTCATGGCTAGCTCCTTCACTAACTAAGGAATAAATGGATCGTGGTGGATCAGTTTGGGGGGTGAAGCAAAGCGGCGTTTCTCCACAGCATTGTGCATCGCTGGGATATTTTGAAGCCTGTTTTTTAGACACTGCCTGAGTCTGTCTAGAATTTTGGATTCTGGTGGTTCAGACAGTGTCTTGGGACAAGAGCGAGCTGTAACATTCGGATCTTCTTTCGATTCAGTTTGCAGCAGTCGCGATTGATTCAGTAACACGGTCAAAAACAACTTTACTGTTACTGGTCGTGCAAGTTAGGCATCCAGTGTATCCTGACGCTCCTTATCAAATCGTGAATTCGTTGCATTCAACGTCTCTTGATGCTCTTGCTCGAACCGATCGCTCATAGCATTCAACGTGTCCTGATGCTCTTGCTCGAACCGATCGCTCATAGCATTCAATGTGTCCTGACGCTCTTGCATCCAACGCTCGCTCATAGCATTCAATGTGTCCTGACGCTCTTGATCAAACCGTGAATTTGTTGCATTCAATGTGTCTTGATGCTCTTGCACCCAACGATTGCTCATAGCATTCAATGTGTCCTGACGCTCTTGCTCGAACCGATCGCTCACGGTCAGGGAGGGGGCTGCAACGGCACTGAGTGCCAAAACGGATAGACTTGCAAGGATAAAGCGATTCATGATGTTTTTTACTCCGATTGTGAATTGAGTTGATGTGAGTTAACAGAACTGAAAAGTGGAATTGAAGTGGAACTAAGGAGCCAGGAAGGGAGCGTTGTTTGTGTGCTTCACTTGCTCTCACGTCCTACAGATGCAGATTTGTTTTCCAACCCATGAATACAAGTTAGCGATCGCAGCGTTCCCAAACCGTTCCCAAATCGTTCCCAAATCGTTCTCGTCTCAAAGCCTGTTCTAAAGCTGCATTTAGAGGTTGAGGGCTTGAGCGAACACAAGGACATCGGGGGTACATTGCTCAGGTCTGAATTAAGCTCTGTAATGAAATTTGGAAGATCCGCCGAAAATCCTGTAACTGGGTGTAAGCTCAAGGAAAAATGGACAATTTAGAGGTAAATGGGTGATTTAAGAGCAATGCCTCTAACCTTACAAGTCAGATTGTTAGGTGAATGGTCTATCACCTACGGCGATCGCGTTGTTCCGGGCATCAACTCAGCGCGATCACAGGCATTGCTGGCTTACCTGATTCTCCATCGTCATGCGCCCCAACCTCGTCAACGGCTTGCCTTTCATCTCTGGGCAGACTCTACTGAGACGCAGGCGAGAACGAATCTTCGCAAAGAGCTGAGCTATCTGCGTCGAGATTTACCCGAAGCTGACCAATTTCTTCTGACTGACTCAAAAACGCTGCAATGGTCGCCAACGGCTCGATTCACCGCCGATGTCATTCAGTTTGAGCATGAATTAAAGGCAGCACAAACTGCTGATGCTGGGACAAAGCGATCGCGGTTAGAACAAGCGGTTTCTCTTTATCAAGGGGATTTGCTGCCCAACTGCGAAGACGAGTGGATTATTCCCGAACGCGAGCGGCTCCAGCAAATGCGAGTGAACGCTCTAGAACAGCTCATTAATTTAATGAAAGACCAGCAGGACTATCGAACAGCGATCGTCCATGCTCAGCAGTTACTACGGGTTGATCCCCTGAATGAAGCAACTTATGCCTCGCTGATGCAGCTTCATCATTTGAGCGGCGATCGATCGAATGCCCTGCAACTTTACCACCGCTGCATGACGATGTTGCGGGAGGAGTTAGGCGTTGATCCCAGTGCCGCAACCCGCGATCTTTACCAGCAGATCCTCAACGAGGATGAACCCCATCCTGCCAACAATTCCCCTATTTCCCTTACACCTCCGACCGTTCCCCCTACTCTCCCACCCCCTATCTCTCAGCAGGATTGGGGCGAAGCGATCGATGTTTCTGTATTTTATGGGCGGGAAAAAGAGCGATCGACTTTGCAGGAATGGATCGTCAATTACCGATGTCGGATGGTTCTGCTTCTGGGAATGGGTGGCATTGGCAAAACCTCGCTTGCGGTCAAAGTGGCGCAGGAACTTGTCGGAAGCGAAGGAGCGAAGGATACATCCCCCGATTCCCCCACCTCCTCATCTCCCCATCCCCCTTTCGAGTTTGTCATTTGGAGATCTCTCCGCAATGCGCCTCTACTCGAAACCCTCCTGACAGACTTGGTTCTATTTTTGTCTGAGCAGCAGGACAACAAAGCCGAGACCGGGCGGCTGATTCACTGGCTCAAGTCCCACCGCTGTCTGGTTGTTCTGGACAATGTGGAAAGTATTTTTTTAGAGGGCAATGCGAAGCAGTTTCCGCTGCGGAGTAGTCCAGCTGGTCAATATCGTCCTGGATATGAAAACTATGGAGACTTATTCAGGTTGTTGGGTGAGGTGCAGCATCAGAGCTGTGTGCTGTTGACAAGTCGAGAAAAACCTGCCGAAATTGCGCTTTTGGAAGGAACAGAAGCCGTGCGATCGCTGCAATTGGGCGGAGTTCCAGAAGCAGCATCAGCAATCCTGGAAGCCAGGAAATTAATCGGTTCTGAGGAGCAGAAACAGCAGCTGTGTCAGCGGTATAGCGATAATCCCTTAGCGTTAAAAATTGTTTCTACTTCCATTCAAGATTTATTTGACGGCAGCATTGCAGATTTTTTAACTCAAGATACAGGCGTTTTTCACGGTTTGTATCAACTTTTAGATCAGCAATGTTTAAGAAGTTCCGGGTTTGAAAGAAATGTCATGTTCTGGCTGGCAATTAATCGGGAGCGAACAACGCTTGCAGAACTGGCTGCTGATTTTGTGCCCGCTGCTTCTCGTGCCGATTTATTTCAGGCTTTGGAATCGCTAAGCTGGCGATCGCTCCTGGAAACCCAGGCAGCAGGCTATACGCAACCGCCGATCGTCATGCAATACATAACCGATCGCCTGATTGAATGGATCTGTGATGAGATCGAAGAAATGGCAGCTAGCGAGGAACAGTCATCTCTTGCTCCGGCGACTCATTCGACGACGCAATTCGCCTGTTCCAGATTGCCCAAACCTGAGTTTGCTGTTCCCTTGCTCCATAGCCATGCTCTGCTCAAAGCCCAGGGGAAAGATTACATTCAGGAGATTCAAATTCGCCAAATTGTGCAGCCGATTTTGCATCAACTTCAGATGCGGCTGGGCAATCGCGCTCAGGTTGAGCAACGGTTGACTCGAATCCTGATTAGCCTAAGTCAGGAAGCATCGCAGCGATCGGGATATGCAGCGGGAAATCTGCTGAACCTGTTGATTCATTTGAAAACCGACCTGACGGGCTATAACCTCGCTGATCTTGCCCTCTGGCAGGCAGATTTGCGGAATGTCGGGTTACATCAGGTCAATCTGGCAAATAGTGATCTGTCGAAGACCGTCTTTACGGAAACCTTGAGCCTGACGCTAGCCGTCGCGTTTAGCCCGGATGGTCAACTGCTGGCAACGGGCGACACGAATCGGGAACTGCGGATCTGGCGAGTGGCGGACGGCAAAAATTTGCTAATTTGCCAGGGGCATACAAACTGGATCTGGTCGGTTGCCTTCAGTCCCGATGGTCGAATGCTCGCGAGCGGCAGCGATGACAAAACGATCAAGCTGTGGGATGTACAGACCGGGCAGTGCCTCCAGACGTTACAGGAAGCTCCTTATCAGGTCTGGTCGGTTGCCTTCAGTCCCGATAGTCGAATGCTCGCGAGCGGCAGCGAATCGTCTGTTGTTAAACTTTGGGATCTGAAAACAGGGAAATGCTGCGCCACCCTGGAAGGACATACCAACTGGGTGCGATCGGTTTCGTTCAGCCCTACCGATCAACTCCTGGCGAGTGGCAGTGAAGATGGAACGGTGAAGCTGTGGGATCTCAAATCTGGCAAATGCTGCAAAACTCTGCAGGGACACGAAAAGGGAGTCTGGTCGGTTGCCTTTAGTCCCGCTGGTCAATTCTTGGCAAGCAGCAGCAGCGATCAGACGATCAAACTGTGGGACTTTGAGCCTGGCGAATGCACTAAAACGCTGTGCGGACATACGAACTGGATTCGATCGATCGCCTTTAGCCCCGACGGTCAATTTCTGGCGAGTGGCAGTGAAGATCAGACCGTGAAGCTGTGGCAGGTGGACACCGGAGAGAATTTCCAAATTTTGCGCGGGCATACCAGCTGGGTGCGATCGGTTACCTTTAGTCCCGATAATCAAACGCTAGTGAGCGGCGGCGGCGACCATACGGTCAAGTTTTGGCACTTCCACACCGGACAATGCTGGAAAACGCTCCAGGGCTATACCAATCGAGTGCGTGTCGTTGCATTTAGCCCGACCGAACCACTGCTCGCAAGCGGCAACGACGATTACACCGTTAAACTCTGGGATAGCCGCACGGGGAACTGCCTGCATACGCTGAGAGGTCATACGAATCCGGTTTGTGGTGTTGCGTTTAGTCCAAATGGTCAGCTTCTAGCAAGCAGCAGCGATGATCATACCGTCAAGCTCTGGAGCATTTCGAGCAAACAGTGTTTGCACACCTTATCGGGACATACGAGCCGCGTCTGGTCGGTCGCGTTTAGTCCAGATGTTCAGCTTCTAGCAAGCAGCAGCGATGATCATACCGTCAAGTTCTGGAATGTTCAAACCGGGCAATGCCTGCAAACGTTGCAGGGACATACCAGTTGGGTCTGTTCAATCGCCTTTAGTCCCAATGGTCAAATGCTCGCGAGCGGCAGTTATGACCAAACGATCAAGCTCTGGAATGTTCATACAGGTGAATGCCTGAAAACCTTGCAGGGACATCAAAATTGGGTTTGGTCGGTTGCGTTCAGTCCTGATGGTCAAACGCTTGCCAGCGGTAGCGGTGATCATACTGTGAAATTGTGGAATACGATGACGGGAGAATTTTGGCGATCGCTAGAAGAACACAGCAGTCGCATTTGGTCGGTGGCATTTAGTCCTGATGGTCAAACGCTTGCCAGTGTCAGCAGTGACCAAACGGTGAAATTGTGGGAAGTCGATACAGGTTATTGTCTGCATACGCTTCAGGAACACACGAATCTCATCTGGTCGGTGGCATTTAGTCCCGATGGTGAAACGCTTGTCAGCGGCAGCCAGGATGAAACGATTAAGCTCTGGAATATTCGCACTGGAAAATGTTTGCACACCCTGAGAGCCGATCGCCCTTATCAGGGAACTAATATTGCAGGCGCGATCGGGCTGACCGAAGCGCAACGAACGGCATTAAAAGCATTAGGAGCAGTCGAACGGGACAGCACCGTAAACGACTCTCCTACGCCCCACTCCCTCCCACTAATCGGACGCGACCAGGAATGGAGCCTGCTGCACAGTTGGCTAACCTCGGATCACAGTTCAGAAATCCTGCTGCTATTGGGCGAACCCGGCATCGGCAAAACTCGCCTGCTGGAAGAACTGGCTGCCACCGTGCGAGGTCATCAGGGCCAAGTGCTGTGGGGATTTGGATTTGAAGCAGAAATGCTGCGGCCCTATGGAGCCTGGGTGGATGCGCTCCGATCGCTCCCTGCCCCATTCCTGGCAGACTTGCCCTCAGAACTTCGATCGCTGTTTCCAGAAACTTCTCCGAAAGCAGAAGAACCGACTGATTTAAAGCGATTATTTGATGCGGTGGTGCGTTTGCTGTCGCAGCTTGCGCTCAATAAACCGACGATCGTGATTTTGGATAATATGCAGTGGCTCGATGAAGCCTCAAGCGCGCTGCTGCACTATGCGGCTCGCTTACTGGGTCATACGAGAGTACGGTTTGCCTGTGCTGCCCGTTCCCGGGAATTAGCAGTCAATCAGCCCGTTTACAAACTGGTGCAATCCCTGCGCCGCGAAAATCGGCTGCAAAGCCTGGAACTGCCGCTTTTGAATCAAGCCCAGATTGTACAACTTGTTCAGCAAGTCGATCGCTCGGTCGACGGCAACCAGATCTTTGCTGAGAGTGGTGGGAATCCGCTTTTTGCACTGGAAATTGTCCATGCCATTGCTCAACACGGAACAGCTTGTTCTGAGAGCCTGGAGGCACTGATTCAGGATCGACTTCAGCAGCTCAGCCAATCCACAAGAGAATTTTTGTCCTGGGCGGCAGTTCTGGGGCGCAGCTTTAACCCCACGACGATCGCTGAAATTGCCGATTGCTCTCCAAACAAACTGTTGATGGCGATCGAAGAACTGGAGCAAGAAGGCATTATCCGTCCAGGAGCAATCATTCAAGGTGAAACCCAATACGACTTTGTGCATGATATTGTGCGTCAGATTGCCTATCACCAGCTTTCCAACCCGCGTCGCCGTTTAATGCATCGGCAAATTGCTCAGGGATTGAAAACCTCTTTTGCCACGGAAGATTCCTTTGCCAGCGAGATTGCTTACCATGCCTCACAGGGCGGCGAACACGGATTGGCAGCATCTGCTTGTATCATCGCGGCGGAACGCTGTTTGCGCCTGTTTGCCTATGCCGAAGCTTCACAGTTAACGCAGCGAGGACTGGAGCACTGCCAATATCTGGATCACTCAACGCAGGTACGCTGCCGCATTGAGCTACTCAAGCTGCATGTTTTAGCAGGCGTGAGCAAAGATCGATCTGTCCAACTCGAAGCCGAATTACACCAGCTGATTGAGGAAGCCCGTGCTTTGGATTTGCAGGACGAAGAAGCAACCGGATTTGAAGTGTTGATTGCGCTGAATTATGAGCAAGGCAATTTGACAAGCGTTCAGGAACATTCACTGCGCGCGATCGAGCGGGGTCGGGCTGCGAGTTCCACCACAACGGCTCGAATGCTGGCTTACACAGGCTGGTGTCTGGCGGAAACCGAGCGTGAGATGTCTCGTGCAGAAGCTTTGCTGCTTGAGGCACAATCTCTAGCTGCCAGAGCTGGCGTGGAGCTCATTGATATTCCCTGCGGGATGGGCTGTGTGCGTCGTCATGCAGCGGATTATGCGACGGCTCGATCGCTCCTGCAACAGGCATGGCAGATGGCGCAAGCAGAGCAAGATCACTGGCGAGAGTGCGCTTGCTTAACCTATCTGGCAATGACGGAGCTAGAAGCCAACAACCCGATCGCCGCCATCACCTATTCGTCTGAATTAGCAACCGTTGCCGCCAAAATTAGCGGAGAGGGGAGTGAAGGAGCCTTTGCTGCCGCCCTCGATGCCCTTGCTCGCTATTCGATCGGACAAAATGGCGCAGAGCTGATGCTGGAGCAAGCCCTGTCCGCCCTGCAACAAATGGATTCTCAGCGAATGCTGGCTTATACGTTGACGTTCGCCGCAGAGATTGATTTAAAGTATCATCGAACAGAACTGGCGATCGCTCGTGCCGAAGCTGCTTTCAGGGCAGCTCAGATTGTGGATCATCCCAGTGAAATCGCCCTTGCAGGAGCAACCCTGGTTTGCAGCAAATTTGGCAGTGGCGATCATAAAACTGCACTCGAATTATTTAAAAATCTACAGCAGAGAATTAATATATATCTGATCAGTGAACGAGCGCGAACCGCAATTCAACAGCTAGCAGAGCAGTTAGAGAATTAAGTCCTTAGGCGACTAGCTAATCAACATCAAAGACGGTTGTGTGAACAGTCAAGAATATGAGGAGAAAGAGATGGTACGAGTTCTAGTTGAAAAAGTTTTTGAGCCGCCTATCACAGAAGAAAAATGGAATCAGGATGTGAAAAAGGCAATTCCCTGTCACAGTAGCCATGATGTACATTGGATTCGCTCGATGATGTCCCGCGATCGCAGTAAAGTGATCTGTGAGTTTGAAGCTCCTGACGCAGAAACAGTACGGCGATCGTTTCGCAAAGTGGGTTTACCGTTTGTGCGAATATGGACGGTAGAAGTGCTGGAACCTGTTGTAATAGACGACGCAGGGACGATCGGCACAAAAGGCTGGCTGGTTTGCGATCGGCATTGAACTTGTCTCCCTACCAGGAATGCGCGAGCGCAGAGAGCGGGTGTTAGCTGTGGTACAAGAAGGGACGCGACCGGGCACCGATGCCCGCAGCCCTGCGGGATCACCCCAGCATGCAGAATTTGTTCTGCGGTTGTCTGCGATCGACGATGCTGCCAAATCCAATTGAAATAACTCACCCCGAATCGTGCCATCCCCTTCGTCTACCGATTACCCCTTACTGATTGTGCAAAAAGTAAGCTGAGCGAGTTGCGAGAAATCATAACTTAGCTCATAATTCGTCTAGATGTCTAGACAAATATTAAGCGTGGGTTAAAAACCGTTCATGAACTCCCTAACACAGCGTCAATTCTGGATAGCAACCTTGGCGAAGGCAGAGCTTAACAATCTGGAGCAACAGATTTCGGGATTGGAATCTTTGCCAGATTATGGGTTCCTCCGTCGTCCGGAAGCTGGGCTTGTCATGGTCAGCGGTCGAGCGGGGGGAACGGGTCAGCCGTTTAATTTAGGGGAAATGACGATGACTCGCTGTGTTGTACAGCTATCTTCTAATGACAACGTTCAAATCGCTGGATTTGGATATGTTGCCGGACGATCGCAGCGTCATGCAGAACTTGCGGCATTGTGCGATGCCCTGCTTCAGCATCCTGGTTGGCACAGTGCTGTCTGGGCACAGGTGATCGAGCCACTAAAACAAGCTGCCCAAGCCCAGCAGGAACAGCAGCGGAGACAGGCGGAAGCCACGCGCGTTAACTTTTTCAGCATGGTGCGAGGAGAGTAAATGATCACTCAGCTACCCGGTTTTTCCGATCCGGTTCAGGACGCTCAAAACACCTTTCGATCGCTGCTCAACGCGCTGGCTCATCCGGGAGAACCCTATCCGATCGCAGCAAGGCTTATCCCACCTACAGGTCTTAACGCAGTTTGTGCAGCCGCTTGTCTGACGCTGTTTGATGTCGATACTCTCATTTGGTTGCAGCCCGGATTGCCGCCTGAAGCCCAAGCTTGGTTGCAATTTCACACGGGATGTCGATTCACATTCCATCCAGATCAGGCTCAATTTGCAGTGATTTGGCAGGCTAGCTTGCTCCCCGACCTTTCGACGTTTCATTGGGGAACAGCAGAATATCCAGAGTCTTCGACCACGTTGCTGATTCAAATTAGTAACGGAGTGGGCAAGCAGGTGACGGCGCAAGGACCGGGAATTTTAGGGGAACGCTCGATCGCGCCTGTTTTACCTTCCCAGTTCTGGGCTCAGTGGCAGATGAACGTTCAAGCCTATCCTTTGGGAGCTGATGTATTTCTATGCAGTGAGACGGCGGTTATTGGTCTCCCTCGCACGATGAGCATTTAAACAGAAATACTCAAAACAGAATTGCAGGATGAGCTAAGCCACGGTTTGAAGAATGACAAAAAGACAACGAGAATACGTTGTATAGCAGGAGGAACCAGTAAATGGCATACGTTGCGGTGAAGGGCGGTGAACAGGCAATTCAAAATGCTGAAAGTTTGCTAGAAGCAAGGCGAAGAGGTAATCTTGAAGTTCCAGAATTGACGCTAGAGCAGATTCAGCAGCAGATGAAACTGGCGATCGATCGCGTAATGTGTGAGGGTAGCCTGTACGACACTGATTTGGCAGCTTTAGCGATCAAGCAATCTTGGGGTGATTTGGTTGAGGCAATTTTCTTGCTAAGAGCATACCGTACAACCCTGCCCCGCTTTTATTACAGCCAGCCGGTTGATACCAGCCAGATGCACCTTGATCGACGAATTTCTGCCATTTTCAAAGATGTTCCGGGCGGGCAACTGTTGGGTTCTACATTTGACTATGTGCATCGCCTGCTCGATTTCAAGCTTCTTGCAGAAGGAGAAGCATCGATCGCGCCTGAAGCAGAACCTGTCGATGAACTGACTCCGCGTGTGATCGATACGTTGGGACAAGAAGGTTTGATTCAGGAAGAAAAGGCTTTTCTTGCCGCCCAGGGTTCGTCTGAGCTGGAAAGAGAGCCCTTTGATTTGACTCGTCAACCTCTCACCCTACCCGCCGATCGCTCGGCACGACTGCAAAATTTAGCCCGTGCAGATGAAGGATTCTTGCTCAGTCTCGCCTATTCAACCCAGCGGGGCTACGGCAGAAATCATCCCTTTGCAGGGGAAATTCGAGTCGGTGAAGTTGAAGTGGTGATCTGCCCCGAAGAGCTGGGGTTTGAGATTGGCATTGCCGACATCACGGTGACCGAAGTGCAGATGGTCAACCAATTTCAGGGCAACAAAGAAACGCCACCCCAGTTTACGCGCGGTTATGGGTTAACGTTCGGCTACAACGAGCGCAAAGCAATGGCAATGGCACTGATGGATCGATCGCTGCAATCGAAGGAACTGGGCGAAGAGATTACCGCACCTGCACAAGACGAAGAGTTTGTGCTATCTCATTCGGACAATGTAGAGGCGCAGGGGTTTGTACAGCATCTCAAGCTTCCTCACTATATCGATTTTCAGGCAGAGCTAAACATGCTGCGACAAATGCGGCAATCGGTCAATCCATCAGTCAATCCATCAGTAAACGCTGCTGAAGATGCATCCTATCATCTCGCTGAAAATCCATCTGAAGATTACTCAACGAATCAACCTGTAAATTCGATGATGACCGATCGGGCTAAAGCCGAACCCACTTTAACGGCAATGCAACAGGAGTAAGCCACCCATGATAGATTCAGAAATTCCCGAGCAAGCGGTCATTCCCCAGACTGCTGCTCCTCAACGCTCATCCGCTCCTGAATCGAACTTCAACTTTGCTTATCTGGATGAGCAAACTAAGCGATCGATTCGGCGAGCATTACTCAAAGCGGTTGCGATTCCAGGACACCAAATTCCGTTTAGCTCTCGCGAAATGCCGATGTCCTATGGCTGGGGTACAGGCGGCATTCAGGTGACGGCTTCAGTTATTGGACAAAGCGATATTTTGAAAGTTATTGATCAAGGCGCAGATGATACAGCAAACGCCGTGAATATTCGCCGTTTTTTTAAGCGCGTTTGCGGTGTAGCAACGACGGAACGAACCGAAGAGGCAACCCTGATTCAAACCCGTCACCGTATTCCTGAAACTCCCTTGGAAGCAGGACAGATCATTGTCTATCAAGTGCCCATCCCCGAGCCACTGCGCTGGATTGAACCTTCTGAGTCTGAAACTCGCAAACTCCACGCGCTGGAGGATTATGGGGCAATGTATGTGCGGCTGTACGAAGACATCACCCAGCATGGTCAGATTGCCACTGCCTATGATTATCCCGTGATGGTTCACGATCGCTACATGATGCGCCCCAGCCCCATTCCTCGTTTTGATAATCCCAAGATGCACATGAATCCGGCACTTCAGCTCTTTGGAGCAGGACGGGAAAAGCGAATTTATGCCGTGCCTCCCTACACACGAGTCAAAAGTCTCGACTTTGAAGATCATCCGTTTACGGTCGAGCGGTGGGATAAAACCTGTGAGTTGTGTGGTTCGACGGCAAGCTACTTAGACGAAGTTGTGATCAACGATCGCGGCGATCGGATGTGGATTTGCTCGGATACGGACTACTGCAATCAGCATCAATCCAATCATTGATTACAGCCTTGTTCAGGCGATTGAAGTACAAAAAATGGGGTGCAGCCCCTGCACCTTACGTGAGTGAAAAACGCTGTAGGTCATTCTCAATCATGCAACCCCTTCTGACTGTTCGGAATTTAACCAAGTTCTACGGCACAATCTGCGCCTGCGATCGCATTTCCTTTAATCTTTATCCAGGACAGGTGCTTGGGATTATTGGCGAGTCTGGTTCTGGCAAATCGACGTTGTTAAGTGCGATCGCTGGACAGTTGCCTGTAGACAAAGGTGAACTGCTTTATCAAAATCGATCGGGTGAAATCTTGAATTTGCGGGAATTGCCGGAAGCAAAACATCGGGGACTGATGCGATCGGAATGGGGCTTTGTGCAGCAGAATCCGAGAGATGGGCTGCGAATGAATGTCACTGCTGGAGCCAATATCGGAGAGCGGCTGATGACCATTGGCGCAAGGCACTATGGCAACATTCGCACAGAAGCAATGCATTGGATGACGGAAGTAGAAATTCCGGGCGATCGAATGGATATGCTGCCCCGAACTTTCTCTGGTGGCATGCAGCAGCGATTGCAGCTTGCTAGAGTTCTCGTTACTTATCCCCGCTTAGTGTTGATGGACGAACCGACTGGAGGACTGGACGTTTCAGTACAGGCACGCCTACTCGATCTGATTCGCTCTCTGGTTCGCAATTTACATTTGAGTGTCGTTTTGGTCACGCATGATATTGGAGTTGTGCGGCTTCTAGCACATCGGCTCATGGTCATGCAGCAAGGACAGGTCGTTGAATCCGGGCTGACTGATCAGGTGCTAGACGATCCGCAGCATCCCTATACTCAGCAGCTAGTTAGCGCAACCTTAACGCCGTAAAGGATGTTTGACAATTACCCACATTACCTGCCCCCCTAGCCCCCCAATTCTGAGGGGAACCGAACCTCAAAAACTTTCTTTTGTGACCGGGATGTTTTGTGACCGGAATGTTTAGAAGTTCAAAGTCCCTCCTCGCTCTTTAAGAGCGGCAACCAATAAATTGGGGCATTTAGGGGGCGATGTAGAACACGAAACACTCATCAAACCAACTCTTGATCGGAGCATCATCATGAATGTTTCAAACCATACGCTCATTCCTCATCCATTCCCTCCTAATGCACCACTCGATCGCGACTCTACGCTAGTTCTCCGAGCGGAGCAATTGTACAAAGGCTTTACCCTGCATCATCAAGGCGGCATTCGTTTACCCGTTCTCGCAGGCGTTTCCTTAGAGCTGCAGGCGGGTGAATGCGTTGCGCTCGCTGGTGCATCAGGGGCAGGAAAATCAACGCTGATTCGATCGCTATACGGTAACTATCGAACCGATCGCGGTGCAATCTGGGTCAAGCATCTGGGGCAATGGGTTAATCTACCGCAGCTAGAACCCCATGAATTGCTAGAGGTGCGAAAAAAAACGATCGGCTATATTAGCCAATTTCTGCGGGTGATTCCGCGTGTTCCGGCTCTGGAAGTGGCGGCTGAACCGTTGCTGGAGTTAGGAACTGCGCCAAAGATCGCCTATGAAATTGTTCGAGGGTTATTTATCCGGCTCAATCTACCGGAGCGGCTCTGGAGCCTGTCACCCACCACTTTTTCAGGCGGGGAAAAGCAGCGCGTCAATATTGCCCGTGCTTGGTCTGTGCCCTATCCCATTTTGCTGCTCGATGAGCCGACCTCCGCTCTGGATGCGACGAATCGGGAAGTTGTGATGCAGTTGATCGAAGAGCGTAAGGCAGAAGGCTGTGCCATGATTGGCATTTTTCATGATGATGAAGTCCGCAGTCGAGTTTGTAATCGTCGCTTAACCTTAGGGCAGGATGATTAAAGCATGAAAGAGCAAATTTACACGAACTACCGTTTGCAGCTTCCCGACCAGGAAATTTTGGGGACGCTTGTGGTGCGAAACGGCAGAATCGCAGACATTCAGCCGGGAATGGTGAGCCAGGGTCAGGACGGACAGGGAGATTACCTGCTACCCGGATTGGTCGAACTGCATACCGATAATCTGGAACAGTGCCTCACGCCGCGCCCCAAGGTGAAATGGCCCCTCGATATGGCAGCTTTGCACCACGATCGCGAACTGATTAGCGCCGGGATTACCACCGTTTGTGATGCAATTGCGATCGGGGATGTCTTGCCTAATTCTGCCCGGTTAACGCAGTTTGCTCCGATGATTGACGCGATCGATCGCGCTCACCAGGCAGGAAGATTTTCAGCCGATCATCGGTTACATTTGCGCTGCGAGTTGGGTTACGAACACGTCTACGAAATTGCAGAACGATATGCGAATCATCCGCTGCTGGTGCTGATTTCGCTGATGGATCATACACCAGGGCAACGCCAGTTCGTCAACCTTGAGAAGTATCGGGAATACTACATCGGCAAGCATGGGATTACCCCGGCTCAAATGGATGCTTTCATTCAGGGACGCATTGCAGATCAGCAACGCTATGCCGAACAAAATCGAAAATTACTGGTAGAACTCACTCAGGCTCAGGAGGTGTTCCTTGCTAGTCACGATGATGCCACGATCGAACATGTGCAGGAAGCAGTCGAAAGCGGAGCCACGATCGCAGAATTTCCGACCACGCTGGATGCGGCAAAAGAGGCACACCAACAGGGACTCCAGATTTTGATGGGTGCGCCAAATCTGGTGCTGGGCGGCTCACACTCTGGCAATGTCTCGGCAATGGAGCTGATCGAGCGGCAGTTAGTCGATCTTATCTCTTCGGATTACGTTCCTCAAAGTCTGCTTCAGGCAATGTTTTTGATTGTACGTCGGACTGAACAGCCCCTCTATGACATAATGCGCCTCTTTACCCTGAATCCGGCAAGGGCGATCGGGTTAGACGGCGATCGAGGCAGCTTGGAAGTTGGCAAACGAGCAGATTTGATTACTGTGCACGATGATGGCATTGTGCCCCGGTTGACCGCAGTAGTCCGAGAAGGAAAACGATTTGCGTGAGGTCGCGGATGAAAGAACAACAAAAGGCTAAAGTTCTTCCCAAAATCGCCCTACAGGGAGCCGATGTCCTGACTCCAAAGGGATGGCTGCAAGATGCAACCGTGCTGATTGAGGACGGTAAGTTTACCGAGATCGGTCACACCCTGAAACCAAGCGGTTTTGTCTCGATCGATGTCACAGGGCTACAGCTTTTGCCAGGAATCGTAGACATTCACGGAGATGCATTTGAGCGCATGATTTGTCCGCGCCCTGGTGTTGCGTTTCCGATCGAAATGGCAATTGTGGAGAACGATCGGACGCTGCTCGCCAATGGCATCACCACTTTTTACTATTCAATTACCGATTCATTTGAACCCGGTTTACGGAGTCGGGATACGGCAAGACAAATGATTGAAGCAGTTCAGAATACACCCGGGCAAGGTGCAAATCGCTGCATTCATATTCGCCATGAACAGGCAAATACTGCAAATCATGACGAGTTATGTGATTGGCTAGAGACTGGAACAATACAGCTTCTATCACTCAACAATCATTTGCCCCCGTCCACCGACGATGCAACGCTGGCTCGCTACACAAAAGGACTCCAGCAACGCATTAAACTGTCCCAGGCTGAAATTCGCGTCCTGATTGAGGCGGCGCTCGATCGTCAGGCGGAAGGACTTCAACAGTTTGAACAGCTTGTGGATCGGGCACACCAGAGGGGCATTCCGGTTGCCTCCCACGATGATGAATCTGAGGAGATGGTGCAAATCAGCGCGAAGCGGCAAGTCTCGATCGCAGAATTTCCAGCTTCGATTGCCCTGGCAGCCCAGTCTCAGGCTTATGGGGCATCAGTGTTAATGGGCGCGCCGAATTTGGTGCGAGGTGGCTCCCATGTGGGGTATATGAGTGTTGCTGATGCGGTGCAGGCAGGGGTCGTGGATTGCCTCTGCTCCGATTATCACTACCCTTCGCTGTTTCATGCTCCGTTTAAGCTGGCACAGATGGGTTTGCTGCCGTTTGAGCAAGCCTGGAAACTCGTATCGACCCACCCAGCCCAGGCAGCGCGGATTGGCGATCGAAAAGGGGCAATCTCACCAGGTTTGGATGCTGACTTCCTGCTGATTCAGCCTGAGAATGCTCTGCCTTCTGCGATCGTTTCTGTTTACATTAAGGGACAGAAAGTTGCCTGCTATGATTGATTGCTGTGATTAATTGCCAGGATTAATTGTCGTGATTGATTGCCAGGATTAATTGCTATGTATTCTGATCCCGTACAAGAAGAGTATTCCCGTCTTGCATCTGTGTACGATCGTCGCTGGTCATTCTATATTAATGCAACGATTCAGGAGACAATTAATCGCTTAGAGATCAAGCCCTATGAACGGGTCGTAGATATCGGCTGCGGTACGGGAGCTTTGATTCAGCAGATGTTTAATTTAGTTCCAGAGGCGGAGTTTGCTGGGCTAGATCCCTCGATCGAAATGCTCAATATCGCTAAGCAGAAACTACCCAAATCGATCGAGCTGTGGATAGGCAGTGCTGATAATCTTCCGTTTCCCAGCGAAAGTTTTGATGTTGTGATTTCAACGAATGCTTTTCACTACTTTCGTAATCCTGCTCAAGCCATCCAGGAAGCAAAAAGAATCCTCAAACCAGATGGTCGTTTGATAATTACCGATTGGTGTCATGACTATTTGACCTGTCGCGTTTGTGACTTTTTTCTACGGTTATTTAACCGCGCCCACTTCCAAACTTATACCGCAAGTGAATGTCGGGATATGCTTCGATTTGAAGGACTACAGGAAGTATCAATTGAAAAGTACAAGATTAATTGGCTCTGGGGCATGATGACTGCAAAAGCCTCAAAAAAGATAGTTAACAGATATGGGTGAATTGATTGTGTACGCCTGTCCGATCGGTAAACTCGCTGAACAAATAGAGAATTATTTTGAGCAAAGTCAGCGAATGGTGGGGAGGAACGCTGCACACGCCTATATGCCGCACTGCACGCTCACAGGCTTTTTTCACGATGTTGAAACGGCAATTCCTCTCTATCTTCAGGCACTCGATCGCGCGTTGGCACAGCCCTATCCACAACCGGTCATCACGATCGTTCAAATGACTTTTCGCCCTGACTGGCACGGTTTAGAACTGCGATCAGATTGGTTAACGCAGCGGATAAATGATTTTGCCAACCTTGCTCAGGCTCCCACCCGTCGCGAAAATCTGCGGCTCAAAACCTGGCTCCATCTCAGCTTTGCCTATGAATTTCAGTCGGAACAGGGTGAGCAACTCGCCGATCTTGCAAGGCAATTGATTTGCCCTGAAGCCTCTGTTGACTGGGAAGTACGATTCTATCAACGATATCCCGATCGTACCTGGAACTGTCACCAATCCTGGCTACTTAAATGATGTCTGAATTCAATGCTTGAATCCCATACTTGAATCCCCTATTTGAATCCAAGGAGCAAAGATGCAACCTACTCTCGACCTGATCCTGCAACTCCTGGCAACCCAAGGAAACGCTCAGTACGGTGGTGAAGCCGTGAGCCAGCTTGAACATGCTCTGCAATGCGCCACGCTTGCGGAAACAAGCGATTGTAGCTCTGAACTCATCACTGCTTGCTTGCTGCATGATATCGGGCATCTGATTCACAATCTGGGCAAAAACACTGCCGAAACCATTGCGGAACAGCAAATTGACGATCGCCACGAATATCGCGCCATTCCTTTCCTGAAAACGCAATTTGGGGTAGCCGTCACAGAACCCATTCGGCTCCATGTTGAAGCAAAACGCTATCTGTGTGCTGTGAATTCAACTTATTGGGACGCGCTATCGGATGTCTCAAAGCGCAGCCTGGAACTGCAAGGCGGTATTTTTTCGTCCGAAGCCGCTCAAGAATTTATTCAGCAACCTTATGCCCAAGATGCGGTGCAGCTAAGAATTTGGGACGACTGTGCAAAAGTGCCGCAGCTCACAACGCCAACGCTCGATTATTTTGTCCCTATCCTTCGTTCCTGTTGTAGAACGCTTTAAGCAAACGTTGCTTTTCAGCAATATTGCGGCTCATCAGATGTGACTAGAGCGATCGCAAAGCCATCATATCCTTTGCTACCCACCGTTTGGATTGCTGTTGCAGTCACACGTGGCTCAGAGCCGAGCATTTCGTTAAAACGACGTACTCCTTGAATTTTAGGATCAGTGCTATTTGCCTCAATCACAGCTCCATCACGCACAACATTGTCAGCGATAATCAGACTGCCTTGGCGAGAAAGCTTCAGTGCCCATGAAAGGTAATCTGGATTGCTTGGCTTATCTGCATCAATAAAGATCAGGTCAAATGGATGGCAATTCTCCGTAGCCAATTGTGCGAGCGTATCTGCTGCTTTGCCAACACGAATTTCAACGGTATTAGTCAAACCTGCATAAGCAATGTTGCTATGAGCAACTTTGGCGTGTTTAGGATCAGATTCAAGGGTAATCAAGCGACCGTCAGCAGGTAATGCTCGTGCAAGCCAAATCGTGCTGTAACCACCCAATGTACCAATCTCTAAAATGTTGCGTGCTTGATGGATCAAGGCTAACAGCATTAGCAGTTTCCCCTGATTCGGTGAAACGTGATGGGGTGGTAAACCAGCCGCAGCGCTAGCTTCAAGCACAGCATCCAACACTGCATCGGGAGGCACAAGCATATCCGTGATGTAGCGATCGACGGCAATCCATTTGTCTTGAGTCATTAGCCCTGCCGATTTTTATTGTGCGAATCGACTGATCTAAATCAAATTTCGTCTTAACCGTGAGGAAAGGGTATCAATCAAGGCAACCGCTACAATCAGAAAGATCAGGATGGCACAAACCTGCTGGTACTGGAACGAGCGAAAACTTTGATAAAGCGAAACGCCAATTCCCCCGGCTCCGACAATTCCCAGAACCGAGGCGGAGCGAACATCTGCTTCAAAGCGGTAGAGCGTGTAGGAAGTCCACAAGGGAAGAACCTGCGGAAGCACCCCAAAGAGAATTTCTTGCAGTTTGCTCGAACCTGTCGCTCGAATGCCTTCTACCGGACCCGGATCGATCGACTCAACTGCTTCTGAGAAGAGTTTGCCTAGCGTTCCGGTTGTATGTACAAACAGGGCCAGCATACCCGCAAATGGACCTAAGCCTACGGCAACGACAAAAATGAGAGCAAAGACCACTTCGTTGATCGCCCGCATCGCATCAAGCAATCGCCTGATCGGAAACACAATCCAGGCAGGGCAGATATTGTCTGAAGCGAAAATGGAAAGGGGAACAGAAACGATCGCCGCCATCACTGTTCCCCAGACCGCCATTGAAATCGTTTCGAGCGTATCGCTCAGGTAAGAACGCCATTCCGTAAAATCGGGTGGAAAATAGCGGCTGATGTATTCCACCATATTGCCGCCACCCTGGGCGAGTTCAATAAAACTCAGGTCACTCTGAATGCCAGCAAAGACAAGAATAGCAATGCCAACGACAAGGTAGAAGATTCGATTAGGGGTAATGAGTTTCTTCTCCCGCGCCAGCATCTCTCGTACTGCTTGAGAAGCTGAACCACGAGGTTCTAGCGTAATTCGATCGCTCATATCACGAATATTAAAGGAACAGTACGGCGAATCAAATGGACAATTCACTCTTGTTCAATGTGAATCATTCATAGGATGTCTGAGGAGTCTGCTGATACAGCTCCAAAGCTTGAGATTTTCCTAAATCCCCTGATAAGGAAAGACTTTGAGATGCTAAATCCTTCTGCAAAAGAATGGCTTGCATCGGTCAGTTTTTCCTTAAAAGGGGAAGAGGAAATCTTCAGCTACTTCAATGCATCGAGCTTTTGATTCAATTCATCCAGCTTTTGCTGCCTTGCCTGAGGGGTTAGGTTCTTATCGTTCTGAACCTCTAATATATCTTTACCGATGTTCAATTCACGGATGGTATTCCACGTTTTGTCTTCTGCTGGGACAAATGCCTGCCAGCCTAGCGGCTCCAGAACTGCAGTGTCTTTGTAGCTGTAGAAGAAATCCTTAATCTGTCCCTTCAAGCAATCGGGTAAGTCTTTCCGATAGGTGATCGGGTCACTCGGAATCACAGGAGAAGTCCAAATCACCTGAATTTGCTCAAAGGCTTTGGGATCAGACGCTTTCAGAGCAGTCAAAGATTCGCTGTTGTTCGTTGCCACGTCAACCTGTTGATTAGCAACTGCTTGAGCTGTCGCTTCATGGCTTCCTGCAAAAATAAGTTGCTTAAACGCCTCTTTCGCGTTCACTCCCTTTTGTGCGAATACATAATAGCTGGGAACGAGATAGCCAGAGGTTGATTCAGGATCATTAAACGCAAAGGTTAAATCTTTCGCGTTCTCTACAATATACTCATTGCCATTTCCTTTTTGAAGATCAATTTCGGAAACGATCGGATTTTCCTTGTTTGTGATGAGGTGCGAGTAATAGCCTTGCGTGCCATCTGAATTTACGGTTTGAGCAAATGCTTCTGCATTGGAACGCTCTGCTGCTGTGATATAGGACTTCCCTCCATACCAAGCAACCTGTACCTTGTTTGCCCCCATTGCCTCAATTACAGCTGCATAATCTGTGGCATAGAAAGCATTTACAGGACGACCGATCGTCTGCGACATTGCCTCGATAAAGGGTTCAAATTTAGGCTTTTGATTCTGCTGAGATTCAGTCGAGATGATTCCAAAGTCGATCGATGCAATTTCCGGCGCACAGGTCTGACCAGAAGCTGAGCTATTGCCAGTGGTCTGGGCTTGCTGATTCGACTGAGTTGAAGTGCAGCTTGCAAGCGTAGCAACACTAATCACAGACGCCGTTAATAGAGATGTCAATCTCTTGAACACAGGTGCTTTCATTTTGAATTGTTTCTCCTAATGATAAAAACGAAATACAGCGTTTTTCACTCCTGTAAGGTACGGGGGGCGAAGCCCGCACGCAGAGGCACAGCCCCTGCACCCATTTTTTGTACTTCAATCGCCTGAACAAGGCTGTAAACAATCAACTTCTATGGCAGTTCTATAGGAACAAAGGAGATGTGCAGTCGGATTCGCTCATCGGAAATTATGGCTTAACTCGTGAATGCTTCCGCATGGCCTTTGAGAACTAGCTCTTCAGTTGCAGTGCCGTATATCTCGTTAAGTTTGAAATCATCCAGTACGGCAACTTCTCCATCAAATCTGACTTCTCCATCTCTTAAAGCAACTGCTCGCTTAAAGTAGTGGCGCACCATCTGCACTTGATGTAGGGATGTGATGACTGTAATTCCTTGTTCCTGGTTAAGAACCGTCAGCAGTTCCATGACCTTACGGGCGGATTCCGGGTCCAGGGAAGCGATCGGTTCATCCGCAAGAATAATGTGTGCGCCCTGCATTAAACACCGGGCGATCGCAACTCTTTGCTGTTGACCTCCCGATAAGGCAGAAGCTCGCTTGTAGGCATGCTGTAGAATTCCGACTCGCTCCAGGGCAGCTAACGCCTGCTCCTTTTCCTGCTGGGTAAACCAGCGAAGCGTGGAACGCAAGGAAGGGATGCGAGATAAATTACCAACCAGCACATTTTCTAGCACCGTCAATCGATTCACAAGATTAAACTGCTGAAAGATGAAGCCCATCTGACTTCGCAGCTTTCTCACATTTGAGTGGAGGGAGCCGTTCACCTGAATCGGAGTTCCATAAATCTCGACAATGCCTTGGTCTGCTTTATGCAAGCCGTTCAGGTTTCTCAACAGGGTTGACTTTCCAGAACCAGAGGCTCCGACCAGCGCAATCATTTCCCCGTCAGCTACGGAAAAATTAATATTCCGCAGGGCAGCAATTTTATTAAACGATTTCGTCAGGTGCTTCACTTCAACAGCAGTGACTTCTAGCGAGTTCTGCAAAACCATGCAGGCATTTCATCCTTTAACTTAAGTAAATATTCAAGTCAACACAGTCTCAGAACAATGAGATTTACCAATCCAGAAGCAACATGCTTGAGCACAGCCGAACAGCAGCGATGCCCTCTTAATAGCAGACCAAGATGGGCGATCCGCAGCTCGCTAACTTAGGAGGATGGATAGGCTCCTTCCTGCGATTCCTGTTCCTAAGAAGTTTCTTCTTTAGATGTATAGACATCTAGATGAAAACTGTACCAAGCTTTATTGTGGATGCCTGTCCTTAAGGAAATGCGAATGCCAGATTAAGAACTGTTCAAGCTCAATTTAAGCTAATGGGAGCTAGATATATCTTCTAAGCACAACGCTTATGCTGAATCGTTTTCAATTACTAACTCCATCCGATCGCCACGAAATCGCGTCACGCCATACTCAATCCTTCTTCCGGTTTGATCAACATTAATTGATTCTGTTAAAAGAATTGGTGCATTAGCAGGGAGTTCTAGCAGCCGAGCATCTTTAGGCTGAACAATTCGCGCTGAGATTCGGGTACTGTGACGAATATGATCACAGCCGTATTCCTGTTGCAGTAGCTTAGAAATAGAATGATACTGCTGACAGCGTTCTGACAGGTTGGGAAACAAAATACTGGGAAAGTAGCTGCTCGACACACTAATTGGCTGCCCATCGGCAAGACTCAGCCGCTCAAATAAAACAACAGGGGTATTGATTGCTAACGTTAACCGCTTGGCAACTTTTGCATCAGCAGGAATTGTGGTAATGGCTAGGGTTTGATAGCTCATCTGCAATCCCTGAGCCTTAAGGGCATCGTTGTAGCGAACTCGCTTACCCAACGCATAAGTGATTGGAGTAGATGCCACAAACATCCCTCGCCCCCGATCGACTCGTACCAAGCCCTCCGTTCGCAAAACCTCGATCGATCGTCGAAGTGTATGACGATTGACACCAAAGCGGACGCTCAATTCAGCTTCGGTTGGCAGTTGATCTCCCTTTTGGTAAACCGAAGAATTAATCTCTCGGCGAAGCTTATCCGCAATTTGAATGTAAAGGGGCAGCGCGTCGTCCATCATAGCTATTAGTTATACAACACCAAATTGGCTCGCAGTAACACCTTAACCTCTCCATAAACCAGGAACAATCTGCATCGTTTTATACTCCCATCGACTGCGATTAACGGTTACATCACCATTTTGATGAGGAGTGCCGAGTTTATGGGGAAGTTCCCAGTTCATTTTCCTATTCCGACATGGTTTGCTTCTGTCTCTCTTTTTTCGACTGCTTTGCTGTTCGGTACTGCTGGCGCTGCTGATGCTCAGGTTCGGAGTTTTGCGCCCCTCAATCGCTATGTAGTGGGCGGTGCAGTAGCGGAAATCATTGATGCAAGCCCCGATGGAAATACGCTGGTTTTTACGAACTCAAGCGATCAGCAAATCGGCTTTATCGATATTACCGATCCTGCAAATCCACAGTCGCTTGGAACGGTTGAGGTCGCTGGAGAACCAACTTCGGTTGCAATTACACCCGATGGGAAATATGCGATCGCTACCGTCCTTTTCCTCATCGATGAAGATGCTGGACAAACAATTGCTGACCAGCAGCCCGGCACTCTTGTTTTCATTGACCTGGCAACTCGCAAGGTCACCGGGCAGGTACAGCTTTTGGGCATTGGTCCTGACAGTGCTGACATTTCCCCAGACGGCAGCAAAGTGATTGTAGCGATCGAGGATGAAGAAGATACTGATAACCTTCCCGGCTCTCGTCCTGGCTCAATCAACTTTGTCACCATCAATGAGGACAACCCCAGTGAATCAACGGTCACTGCTGTAGACATTGACCTGGCTGGCATCGAAGGGGTGAACTATGTTGAAGACCCGCAGCCGGAGTTTGTCAAATTTAGTCCCGATGGCAGCACCGCCGCTGTCACGATCCAGGAGAATAATGCGATCGCCCTGATTGATGTTGCCTCTGAGCAAATCATTCGCATCTTTTCGGCTGGCACCTCTAGTCAGTTCGCTGACCGGACTGAAGATGGCGAAATTAGCCTGACCGAAGAATTCAAAGGACGCAGAGAGCCGGATGCGATTGCCTTCACACCTGACGGTCAACACCTGGTCACGGTTAATGAAGGCGACACCGAGTTAGAAAGCTTTGGCGACAATATTGGGTCAGGTGGACGCAGTTGGACAATTTTTGACCTGGAGGGCAACGTTGTTTATGACAGCGGCAGCAGCGTTGAAGAACTGGCAGTCACCCGAGGGCAATACCCGGACGATCGCTCTGAGGATCGTGGCATTGAAATGGAAGGGGGCACCGTTGCCGAATTTGGCGAACAGCCGATCGCCTTTGTCACTTCCGAGCGGGGCAGCTTTGTTGTCGCCTACGACATCAGCAATGTTGAAAAGCCTGAGTTAATCAGCTTTCTGCCAACCGGGCTGGCTCCCGAAGGAGTTTTGGCAATTCCAGAACGCAATCTGCTGCTGACCTCTAATGAAGACGATGGCACAATTGACTTCTTTCAAGCCTCAACTGAGCCAGCAGAGAGCGCCTACAGCCCAACTGCCCCTCAGATCACCAGCACGGGGGCTGATCTACCTTTCAGCGCGATTAGCGGTCTATATCAAGTCCCCAACGATCCCAATGCTTTCTATGCTGTGCCCGATAGCGCAGTATCGCCTTCTCGAATTTATCGTATTGAGATGGAAGGCTCATCCGCTACTGTCGTCAGTGCCCTGCCCCTGACCAAAAATGGGGAATCCGTTAGGTATGACCTGGAAGGTATCGCGTTGCAGCCCTCTGGTGACTTTTGGGTAGTCAGTGAAGGAGACGATCGCGAAGGGCAAGAAGCCCCCAACTTACTCAGCCATGTCAACAGCAGGGGTGAAGTACAGCAAGAAATTCCCCTACCCGAAGCAGCTTCAGGCGCAATTACCCGCTTTGGCTTTGAAGGAGTTGCAACCAACGCTGAAGGAACCAAAGTCTATGTGGCAATTCAGCGGGAGTTTGAGGGAGACCCAGAAAACACGGTTCGAATTGCCGAATACGATCTGGAAAATCAAACCTGGAACTACTATTTCTACCCATTAGATACTGATAACGTTGAGGATAGCTGGGTTGGTCTGAGCGAGATTGCTCGCGATACAGACGGCAGTTTTTTAATTGTCGAGCGAGACAATCAGGGCGGTGAAAATGGCGCAGCGAATGCTCGAATCAAGCGCATCTATCGGGTTTCCTTGGCGAATGCAGAACCCGGCGCAACGCTAGAGAAAACCCTGGTGCTGGATCTACTCTCGGATTATAGATGGATTGAAGAGAAGATCGAAAGCTTGGCTGTAACGAATCAGGGATATTGGTTTGCCAGCGACAACGATGGTGGCATCAACTACACTAGGCTGCTGTTTGTGCCAAGACAATAGTAAGTTTGGGTTGCCTTAATTAGAATTGCGTAACTCAGTGGAGCCACTATCCACTCTGCTGAGTTGCACGAGATTCTTAGTACAGAGGTAGGATTTCGAGTTGTGTCGCAAAAAACAAAACAGTCACAAAAAAACAATCGCAAAAACAATAGTAAGTTATGCGAGCCTAAACTCCCTTTTTCTCTCTCCAGGGTTTACTTTTGCCTATTCAAATGGCACTTTTTGACTACTGCGGCAGCATCAATTCTTTCAGGATTACTGCACAACAAATTCTAGGCGATACCTTAACAAAAGAAATTTATTTCTCCTTGATATTCTTCAATAGCAGTAGAAAAACAAAGAAATTTGTATTTATACAACTCTTATTTATACAACCTTAAAATATTATTCAAAAGATAGCTTTCAATAAAACCTATTGCTAATTGAGGATATGAATAAGAACGTGTTGGATTTGCATCACCCAATAGAATTAGATTTCTTCACCCTGCTTAGAAACTATTAAAGAATTACGATGAAGTTGCGAAATTAACCTCAAGACATTTACCTATTAAAGCTAAATTAACTTCATCTTAAACTAACAATGACAAAGTCTTTGAGGGTATAGATTTTGGCTTTGGCTATATTGCAACCTGCTTAGTGTTGTGCATTACATTGCATTGCTAGATAGGTTGCAGTGTGCTGAATTTTCGCATGTCTAGAAAACGAAATTTGCCCTAATTGAACCATCTATTCTGATGAAGAATTTTCCGAATTTTTACTCATTCACATCATCTTGAACATTTAAGGGGACTGGACAAGGAATGGCAAACTTTGACACAAACCAACCGATGCAAGGGAGTGCGTTGAATAGCGACACTCGTGCTGCTGAATTAAAAGGGTTTGCATCTCTGCCTGCTGACACCTTTGCTGAGGGGCCTCCTGCTGGAGCAAATAACGGTAATGGAGAACCCATTTCAGGGAATGGTCGTACTGGTCCCTTTGATGGTCAACCCGTACAAGGCTTCAGTGGCGTCCAGTTTGCTCCTGGTAGCGACGGATCGACTTTCTGGTTCCTCTCGGACAATGGTTTTGGCGCTAAAACGAACAGTGCTGACTATCTGCTACGTCTTTATCAGGTTGATCCGAGCTTTGTAGATTCTGAAGAAGGGGATGGTGCTGTTGAAATTCAAGGCTTTGTCCAACTGAGCGACCCGGACAACCTGATTCCGTTTGACATTGTTAATGAAAGCACGACCGAAAGACTGCTAACCGGTACAGATTTTGACGTTGAGTCTTTTGTGATCGATGGTGAGGGTGACATCTGGATTGGAGATGAATTTGGTCCTTACGTGCTTCACTTCGATGCAACAGGCAAGCTCCTGGAAGCGCCCATTTCTACGCCTAATTTCAACACCCTCAACACTCTGAACGGACAAGACCCATTGGTCATTGGTCATCGGGGCGCGAGTGGGGAATTGCCAGAGCATACGCTAGAGGCATACCGCCTGGCGATCGCCCGTGGTGCTGACTTCATCGAACCCGATTTGGTATCGACTAAAGACGGTGTGTTGATCGCCCGTCATGAACCGACCCTGGGTGCGACTACCGATGTTGCCAGCCGTCCTGAATTTGCCGACCGCCGACGCAGCGGAGTGATTGATGGCGTTACGTACGAGAACGAATTCTTTGCCTCCGACTTTACCCTGGAGGAAATCAAGACCCTGCGCGCCATCATGCCCCAGGGCTACCGTACGGATGTTTACAATGGCGTGTTCCAGATCCCGACGCTAGAAGAAATCATCAGCCTGGTCAAACAGGTCGAAAAAGACACGGGTAAGAAGATTGGCATCTATCCCGAAACCAAGCACCCCACCTACCACGACGATCTAGGACTATCCCTGGAAGAACCCCTGCTGGCGACCCTGGAGAAGACCGACTTCACCGACCCCAGCCGTGTGTTTATCCAGTCCTTTGAAGTCTCCAACCTGAAGGAACTGAACACCAAGACCGACATTCCCCTGGTGCAGTTGCTCGATGCCTACGATGTGGCTTTGGATGGATCGCTCATTTATCAGGATGTCAATGCGCGTCCCTACGACTTTGCGGTCAGCGGTGATACCCGCACTTACGGGGATTTGCAAACTCCAGAAGGACTGGCAGAAATTGCAACCTACGCGGATGGCATTGGTCCCTGGAAGCGGATGATTGTTTCTGTCGAAGGCGTAGATGCCAATGGAGACGGTGCAGCGGATGATGTGAATGGTGATGGCACTGTCAACGATGCGGATAAAACGACAATTGCTCCCTCTAGCCTGATTCCTAATGCCCATGAAGCAGGTCTATTTGTCCATGCCTACACCTTCCGGAACGAGGATCGCTTCCTGGCCGCTGACTACCAGGGCAACCCCAACAAGGAGTACGAACAGTTCATTAACCTGGGGGTGGATGGTTACTTCACGGACTTCCCCGGCACAGGCGATCTGGTGCGCGATCAAATTACCAGCGACACTGTGCGCTCTCCCCAGAATCCAGAGGTGCTAGCAACTACTGAGTTTGACACGCTGACCGGCAAGGCTCCGATCGTGATTGGGCATAGAGGCGCTTCGGGTGAGCGACCAGAACATACCCTAGAGGCATATAAGCTAGCGATCGCTCAAGGCGCTGACTTCATCGAACCTGACCTGGTGGTAACCAAAGACGGTGTTTTAATTGCTCGTCACGAGCCAATGCTGGCAGTGGTAGCGCTCAACCCTGACGGCACCATTCAGCGTGATGCCAACGGCAACCCCGTGATCAGCAATACCGACACCAGCACCGACGTTTACCTGCGTCCTGAGTTTGCCGATCGCCTAACCGTAAAGAACCTGGATGGTCGCTCGGTCGGTGGCTGGTTTGCCGAAGACTTTACCCTGGCAGAAGTCAAACAGCTCAATGCCATTGAGCGGATTCCCCTGATCCGTGGCACTGAATTCAATAACGATGGGTTGAAGGTCCCTACGCTGGCTGAAGTGATTAACCTCGTACAGGAGGTTGAGGCGGAGACCGGGCGCAAAATCGGCATCTATCCCGAAACCAAGCACCCTACGTTCTTTCAGCAACAGGGCTACAATACCAGTCAAATCCTGGTGGAGACTCTGGTAGCAGAGGAGTTTACCGATCCCAGCCGCGTGTTTATCCAGTCCTTTGAGGTGAGCAACCTGAAGGAACTAAATGACACAATCATGCCCGCAGCAAACATTGATATTCCCCTGGTGCAGCTCTTTGGGGGTTCGGGTCAACCCTATGACTTTGTTGTTAATGGCGACACCCGCACCTACACCGATCTCTCTACTCCAGGTGGATTGGCTGAAATCGCTGAATATGCTGAAGGGATTGGTCCCAACAAGCAGCGCATTGTGCCCCTATCGACCGTCGATGCGGATGGCAACGGTCAGCCCGATGACCTGAATGGCGATGACACCATTAGTGATGGCGATCGCGTCACGGGAACTCCCACCACTTTGATTCAAGACGCCCATGATGCCGGGTTGCTGGTTCACCTTTATACCCTGCGGGATGAAAGCTTCTTCCTGCCCGACAGTTATGAAGGCAATCCGCTCAACGAATACAAGCAGTTCATTGAATTAGGGGTAGACGGTTTCTTCACTGACTTCCCTGGCACTGGGTTTACGGCTCGGAGCACCTTCATCGAAGAACCGGCAGTTTCTAATCTAGCTAGCTCTCGCGGTTTTGAAGGCATGGCGTTCAGCCCCGATCGCACAACCCTGTATCCAATGCTGGAAGGCATGGTGGTTGGGGACCCTGCTAACTCCCTGCGGATTTATGAATTTGATGTCGCTAGCAGTTCCTTTACCGGATTGGCTGGTCTCTATCGATTGGAGTCGGCTGGTCATGCGATCGGAGACTTCACTCCCATCAATGACAACGAGTTCCTCATCATTGAGCGGGATAACAACCAGGGTGAAGCGGCTGAGTTCAAGAAGATCTTCAAAGTTGACTTATCTCAGCTCAATAGCGAAGGCTTCGTTGAGAAAGAAGAAGTGGTTGATCTGCTGAACCTCAGCGATCCAAACGATCTCAATGGCGACGGTAGCACCACCTTTGACTTTCCCTTCCAAACCATCGAAGACGTACTGGTACTCGATAAAGACACAATCCTGGTTGCAAACGACAACAACTATCCCTTCTCTGTCGGTCGAGGGCCGGATATCGACAATAACGAAATCATTCAGATTCAGCTAGACAAGCCCCTGAACCTGGACCCTCGCTTGGGTGTTGCTGGGTTATCTGAAAGACCCGTTGCAGAACTCGTCGATTTGACCGGATTTGATAATGAGGTTGGTGTGAATGTCACTATCACTCGTGAAGCAAGCTTTAACAACGTGTTGAAGTTCTACGAAACCGATGCTCGAGGGGCTGTCGGCGGTCTTCTACCGGGTGAAACGGGTTATGAAGCAGCCGTTGCTGCTAATCTGCTTGATGCCGAGCTGTTTGTGAACAATCATGCCTCTGCTGAAGTTAGTCTGCCCCTGAAAGGCGGTGGGTTCTATGCCCCAGCATTGCTCATCAACGGTAGTTCGACCAGTCTGGCAACGATCGAAGATGCCACCCTGGGTAATGTGCGGATTAAGCGGGAGGGTAACGTCTGGAGCTTTGAAGACCTGAATGACAACGACTTCAACGACTTGGTTGTCACTATCAACTCGGTTAAACCCCTTGCTTAAGCAGACCTAGTCAATCAACTCCCCCCTTCGCTCATTGAATGGGCTGAAAGGGGGAGCAATTCTGCCGGATAGGTGAGCTAATTGGACTAAGCTGGTCTATCGCTTACCTGATACCCGGACTGGTCTGTAATTTCTATCGTTGAACATCTTGAGATTAGTCATTCTACCTGACTACCACTACATTAATTCTGGCTAAATAATTCAGAACCTGATTAAAACCTATTTCTTTTTATCCTTCTTTTTATCCTTCTTGTCTTTCTTCTTACCCTTTCCATCCGGGTGATGGTCAAGGTGTAATTTTTCAACTACAGCTTGTGCTGTGCCAGCGGTGTTTTTTGCTGCATCCGCGATAAACTGTCTCGCTTCTCCACTGGCATCTTCAGCAACATGAGCAGTGGTGTGAGTAGCAGTATCAACTGTCTCTGTGAGAACAGAAGGAACGCTCGTAATTGCATTTCCTACCGACTCGACAGCAGCGGCAATACCCTTTGATTTCTTGCCGTCTTTTTTCTTGTTTTTTTTCTTATCTTTTTTCTTGTTTCCCATTATGTTATTCCCTACGTTAAAACACAGCTAAAACTTTCCGAATCTGCTGCTCAAAGTTATCTAGTTGCTGGGTAAGAGCGGATAGAGCAAGCGAATGTCCCTTCAACAAATGGGTTGCAGCAGGAAGTTTTAACTCAAACTTAAAGGCGACCCTATCCACTCTTAACCCTTATTCTGACTCAGTTCGTTATGTTGATTCAACATTTGTAAAAACTGATACAGAATTTAACCCTGTTTCACGTGGGATGATTCCTCCGAATGCACCTGCCCTCATTTATCGCTTGCACCTGCCCCCATTTATCGCTTTCGCCTTATACCGATTCTCCCAAGCTAGACTCCTGCCATCGCTCCTCTCTCAACACGCGCGCTCTGTTCTACCATCTGTAGCCTAGCTTTGGAGAATTAGTATTACTAGGTATGATCAGCCGTCCAATTGAGAACGAGTTGTCCTGCCAATCGACGCTGATCGCCTTCTCGTAGAGGATGATAGCGAGCCGCTTGAGCATCACGGAACAGTTGCTCCAGCCCCAGCGAACGATAAAAAGCAGTGCCCCCCGCTGCTTCCATTGCCAGATCGACCACATTCAAGACACCACGTGCAGCTAGCGTGCGACCCATCATGATCTGATTCGTGGTCTCAAGTCCGGGCTGGCTGGTTTCTGCGATCGTCATCATGTGCTGGAGTGCTAGCTGTGCTGCCATCAGCTCATTCTCCATGCCACCCACCAGATAGGCAGTATGGCTGTTTTCTGGGCGTTCCTGAATTAACTGCACTGTCAAGTTTCGTGCTGCTTCTGCCACGCCCACATAGACCGAGTAAATCAATGGAAATGCCAGCATACAAATGATGTGAAACAGAGGATGCCACTTTCCTTGAGGACGTTTCAGCGCAATTCCTGAATCTGGGATAAACACATCCGAGAGTACAATGTTATGAGAACCTGTGCCCTGCATTCCCATTGCCTGCCAAACCGGATCAATTCTGACTCCCTCAGCCCGAACTGGAACGGCAAAATGTAGCACACTCGCCCCGACTTCCGGGTCATGATAGACAGCACTGGTCATTAGCAAATCGCCTGCGGGTGCGCCACTGGCAAAGACTTTGCAACCATTGATGCGAAAGCCACCTTCGACACGAATTGCCGTACCAGAGCCATCTAGCCAGTCAGAGCCACCGCTGCTGAGGAGGATGATTTGTTCGGTTGCCACTCGTCGCAGCAGTCCCTCAACAGGCGCGTTTTGATGTTGACGTCGCCAAACAGGAACCATCACTTGATGGGTGTGCATGGCAAAAGCGAGAGCAGTTGAACTGCAATGATGGGCAAGTTCACGCAGCACTTCACCCATTTCGAGGTAGCTGGCTCCGCCTCCACCCAGCTCAATGGGAACACCTGCTGAGACAAAACCCTGTTGCCTTAAATCGGCAAAGTTTTCAGCCACAAAGCGATCGGGTTCAGTGGTATTGGTGCGGCGTTGGGCAAATTGAGATCCTAACTGTTTCGCCTGTTCGACCCAAGATCGAGTCGGTTGATGAGTTGTAGGAGTATGTAATTCCAACATCATTGTTCTCCTTAAATGGATAGAAATGGATTTGAGTACAAGTAAGCGCAACCGAATGAAAAAACTTTGCTGGATTTATACAAAAAGAGTTAGGTCTGTTTGCACCGAGAAGCCAGCAGGCTTATTCTCCAGAATTGCAAACTGAACGGGCGCAACATTATCAAACGGTGAAGCATCAAAGGACAAAGCCCCTGTCGTACCGTTGTATTTGAACTGACCGAGCGAGGTTGCTTCAAACGAGGCAGCGGCGATCCAAATTTTGTCGCCCTGAGTGCGATCGAAGTCTTTGATGGTGTCAAGTCCCTCCGATGCTGAAAAGAAACTAAATGTATCTGCGCCCGTTTCCCCAACCAGGAGATCGCTGCCTAACCCGCCTATGAACCGATCGTTGCCATCACCGCCATAAAGGATATCGTAGCTATCGCCGCCATAGAGGTCATCAGTTCCTTCTTGACCATAGACATAATCGGTGCCTGCACCGCCAAACAGATAATCGCTATCTGCACCGCCAAAGAGTGAGTCGTTCCCGTTGCCACCCGTGAGCGAATCGTTGCCGCTGCCGCCGTCCAAGTAGTCGCTGCCGTCATTACCGTAGAGTTTGTCGCTGCCGTCGTTGCCATAGAGCGAATCGTCGCCCAAGCCACCTTCGAGGCGATCGTCACCTAAGCCACCTTCGAGGCGATCTTTACCATCTTCGCCGTAAAGGGTATCGTTTTCATGACCGCCATAGAGGGCATCATCGTCATAGCCGCCGTAGAGGGTGTTTGTGCCTGCATTGCCATAGAGAATATCGCTGCCCCTGCCGCCAACCATCTGATCGTCACCCCCGCTTCCATAGAGGCGATCGTTGCCATCTGCACCGTCGAGAAAGTCGTTGTCATCTCCGCCGTCGAGCAGATCGCTGCCTGCGCCGCCCGAAAGCGAATCGACACCCGCACCACCGAGGAGTTTATCGTTACCATTCCAGCCATCGAGGGTATCGTTGCCAGTGCCCGCATCGATCGTATCGTTGCCATCGCCGCCATAGAGCGAATCGCTGCCTGCGCCACCATAGAGCTTATCGTCGCCTATGCCGCCCACACTGGAGTCATCGCCATCGCCACCATAGAGGTAATCGTTGCCATCGCCGCCATACAGGGTATCGTTGCCAACGCCACTAGAGAGGTAGTCGTTGCCGTATTCGCCGTAGAGAACATCATCGCCCTCATCTCCAAAGAGGTCATCGTCGTTATCCCCACCGTAGATATAATCATTTCCTCCTTTGCCTACGAGATTGTCGTAGCCACCGTAGCCATAAATTGTATCGGCATCGCTCGTACCATACAAACTGTCGTTGTATCGTGTCCCTTTAATTGTGGACATTGAACCTTACTCCTAATTTCTGAATTTCTGTGTTTTTCTAGAGAACGATCGCCCTGATTTGAGGTGATATAGACGATCGTTCTCAGTGCACTCTAGGAATGCGATTTCTTCTAGCAGGCAATTCGTATGCGGTTAGCCGACTACAAAGAAGTCTCTGTTCGTCATCGCTAAGCCAGTCGATATCTTGGCAATCTGAATCTGAGATGTTCCCCCGATGCCATCAGCGTCGAAGTACACTGCTCCAGTACCTTTGTTGTAGATAAAGCGATCGCTACCATCTTGAGCACTCGACCCAATCCGAAATTGATCGGTTGTGATAACTCCTGCTGCTAATCCAGCCCCAAAGCCAGTTCGCTCAATACAGAAACTGTCATCCACAACGCTGAAATCCTTGATCGTGTCAATACCCTGGTGTGGAGCAGTGATGAGAAAGCCATCTTGCCCTGAGCCACCCGTTATAATGTCATTTCCCCCGAGACCCGCTAAATAGTCATTTCCGCCACCGCCAGAGATGGAGTTGTTGGCAACGTTACCGTGGATACTATTATCTAAGCCGTTACCTGTCCCGTTAATGGCACTGAAGCCATCCAGGGCTAAGATCTCGACCTCTGCTGTCAGGGTATAGCTGACGGTGGAGCGCACACCATCATATCCCCCCGAAACAGCCTCAAAAATAGCGGTGGTTGCATTCTCGACATAGTAGACGTCGTTGCCGCTCCCCCCAGTCAATTGGTTGTTACCAGAACCCCCATTCAGGTGATCGTCTCCGTTGTCACCCCGAAGAACATCATTGCCATCACCACCCCGAAGAACATCATTGCCATCGCCACCCGAGAGGAGGTTGTCGGCGGCGTTACCGTAGAGTTCATTATCCAAACTGTTGCCTGTGCCGTTGGCGGCATTGCCCTCCAAAACTAGTTTTTCGACATATCCGCCCGATGACAAGTTATAGCTGATGCTAGCGCGTACAACATCAACCCCCTGATTAAGCTCCTCAATAACGGTGTCATCTGCACGATTGACATAGTAAAGGTCGTCGCCAGCACCACCTTCCATGATCTCGCTACCGTCACCCAACATCGTGTCGTTACCGTTGCCACCATAGATAGCCTGAGAAAAGAAACCGCTATCAGAGCCAGCATGAATCCAATCGTTACCCTCGCCGCCGTCGATTATATCGTTACCACCAAAACCCCAAATTATGTCATCTCCTCCTAGTCCCCTAATGACATCGTTCTCAGCTTCACCATTGATATCGCCGTAGAGCGTGTCATTGTTTTCACTTCCAGGGATATTAGCCATTTTGATTTTTCCTAAGATGATTGTGGTTTGACTTGAAAAACAATCGAAAAGACATTAAGTGAAGCGATCGCTAAAATAAACAACTTTGTGCATAACGCGAACACAAAACACTTAATGAGATAAGAACAGTACAAAAGTAGAAGTTACATTCATCAATGAATAAAGGATTGATTGAATGTGTCGTCGCCTTTGATATTTAGACTTTAGTTCTTTGCCAATTCAAAGCCCTTCACCCGATCGCATGAGGGATATGAAGGGTATGAACCTCTATCTATGTAGCTTTTGCTAATGAACCATTTCGATATCGAACAATGGATGAATCGTCAATAGATAGAAGTTCATATATTGCGTGACCAGAATGTTATAGAAAGATTGCTAAAAGTAAAGCAACTTGGTGAAATTTGCTAGATTTCTAGGCAAGGCAAGTCACCGCTAGGTATGCCAGCTCATGGACGTAGAGAAAGGACTTGAAGTCGCAAATACCGTTGTTTTGGCAAAAACTAGGCGACGGCTGAGTCCGGTTGAAGTTGCGATTTTAAGCGGCTCCTGGCAGGGGCAAACCTACGAAGAGATTGCCAGTAGCACCAATTATGCTGCCAGTTACTTGAAGCGGTATGCGGGACCAAAACTCTGGCAATTACTTTCCGATGTGCTTGGTGAAGCAGTCAGCAAGACCAACTTTCGGGCTTCGTTGGAGCATCTTTACCAGCGAGAAAGTGAAGAGGTTCAAGCAGAAGCCAGCGAGCCGAAAAATAAGGCATCTGAACAACGCAACAGTGAACACAGAGCAGACACCGCTTCTCCCTGTGTTGATTGGGGCGAAGCCGTGGATGTTTCCACCTTCTATGGTCGTCAACCGGAACTAGAGCTTTTACACCAATGGATTAAAGGCAAATTCCCTTTTGGGAAGCAAAGCCCTTCTGAAGTACCGCAGGCTTCACGCTGCCGTTTGATTTGTTTGTTGGGTATGGGAGGCATTGGCAAAACCTCTCTATCGATTAAACTGGCTCAGCAAATTGCTATCAGTCGAACTGAGGAAGGCGATCGATCATCTACAAAACCCGATTCCCTTTTTGAATTTGTGATCTGGCGATCGCTGCGTGATGCTCCACCCCTAGACGATCTACTCGAAGACCTGATTCCGCTGCTCTCTCGCCAACAAGACATTGACCTGCCGAAAGGCACTTCCGCAAAAATCACCCGATTGATTCAATACCTGAAGCAGGATCGCTGCCTGCTGGTGTTAGACAATGTGGAGTCCATTCTTCAGAGTGGACAGGTTGTGGGTAGTTATCGCTCCGGCTATGAAGCGTATGGAGAGTTGTTTCAGCGTGTGGGTGCAACGGAACACCAAAGTTGTTTGCTGTTGACCAGTCGAGAAAAGCCCTCAGAAATCGCAACTCTGGAAGGCGATGCGCTACCAGTCCGATCGCTGCAACTAACCGGACTCACGGCAACAGACAGTAACAGCATCCTAGAAGCCAAAGGGTTAATGGGAAGTGATGCCGATCGCAACACGCTGATCGAACATTACCGGGGTAATCCTCTGGCGTTGAAGATTGTCGCCACATCTATTCGTGAACTGTTTGATGGCGATATTGCAGAATTTTTAGAGCAGGGGACGATCGTTTTTAACGGGCTGCGTCGTTTGCTGGATGAGCAAATTGAACGTCTGTCAGCGTTAGAACAGCAAGTGATGAATTGGTTGGCGATCAATCGAGAAGGAACAACGATTGATCAGCTTCATGCCGACGTTATCCCTACGGTGTCTAAGGCGCGATTGTTGGAGGTATTGGAACGATTAGGGCGACGATGCCTGATAGAAACTATTGCACAAACGCGAATTGAACGGAAAAGTGTACAAAACGGTGATGCAAAGCAGAACGGTAAAGCCGAACGCATTCCCTCCAGTTTTACCCAACAGCCAGCGGTGATGGAATATGTCATAGAACACATCATTGAAACTGCTGTTGCCGAACTTAAGGGAACACAGCCTTTCAACCTGTTAAGTCACTATGCTCTCACCAAAGCCAGCGCCAGTGATTATATTCGCGAGAGCCAAACTCGGCTGATTCTGGAACCGATCGCAACTCAGCTATGCAGTGCATTTGGTTCTACCGTTGCCCTCAGCCAACACCTGCAGCAGCAGTTGCGACAATTAAAAAACACTCCTGAAACTTATCCAGGGTATGCAGCAACCAACCTGCTGAGTTTGCTTAATTACCTCCACATTGATCTGAACGGATGGGATTTTTCTCATCTGCCCATCTGGCAGGCGTATCTTCCGGATACCCCACTGCATCAGGTTAATTTCACCGAGTGTGATTTTACGGGATCTGTGTTTGCTCAAACCCTCAGCAGTTTAGTCAATGTTGCCTTCAGTCCCGATGGTCGTTTGATGCTAAGCTGCGATTCGGACGGTAGAATTCACCTCTGGGATACGGCTTCTGGGCAACCCAAGCTGAGTTGGCAGGCGCACAACGAATTTGTTTGGGGGTTTTCGTTTAGTCCTGATGGTCAAACGATCGCCAGCGGCAGTCCTCACGACTCTCTGATCAAGCTCTGGGATGTACAGACAGGACAACTCTTGCGCGAACCATTTCAAATCGCCAAGACGAGCTGGGCAGTACGATTCAGTCCCGATGGTAAATGGCTGGCGATCGGTGAAGAAGAGGGATTTTTGGAACTGTGGGATGTCGAGACGGGAATTCGTTTGGCATTTCTGGAAGGACATTCTGACATTGTTCACTCGGTTGCCTTCAGCCCCGATGGCAAAAGGTTGGTGAGTGGAAGTGGCGATTGTGCTGTGCGGCTCTGGGATCTTTCAACTTTCAGCGAAATGCGTCAATTTGAAGGACACCGCCACACTGTGTTGTCAGTCTCCTTTAGCCCCAATGGTCAGTATGTTGCCAGTGCCAGTTGGGATAAAACCGTGAGACTATGGCATTTGGCAACCGGAGAACCTATCTGCTTTGAGGGACATACAGACCTCGTTTGGACAGTGTCCTTTAGTCCGGATGGTTTGCTGCTGGCGACTGCTGGACAAGATCGGACAATTCGCTTATGGGATCTGCAAACTGAGCAACCGATCCGGACATTGCTGGGACATCGGGCCTGTGTGTCTGCGATCGCCTTTCATCCTGATGGCAAAACCCTGTTAAGTGGTAGCGCCGATAGTATGCAGAAAGTTTGGGACGTTACCACTGGGCAGGCGTTGAAAACCTGGCAGGGACACCTCAGCCGCGTCTGGTCTGTTGCGTTTAGTCCCGACGGGCAACACATTATCAGCGGCAGTGCCACAGATCTACTGGTTAGGCTCTGGAACCCTCTGGAGGATACCTGCCTGAAAACCTTTAACGAGCATACCCACTGGGTGTGGGATGTGACCTTTAGCCGCGATGGCAAAACCTTTGTCAGCGGCAGTTCCGATGGCACAGTTAAGCTCTGGGATGTCCAAACCCAACAGTGCATCAACACGCTGCATTGCCACGCTAATTGCATCTTTGGTACCGCAATCAGCCCAGATGGATCTATCCTGGCGAGTGCCAGTAATGATGCTACGGTTAAACTCTGGGATCTGCATAGCGGAACTCATCTGCACACGCTGGTTGGACATGACTTTCCGGTGTGGCACGTCACCTTTAGCCCCGACGGACGCTGGCTAGCCAGTATCGCTAAGAATGGAATTGTGCGGCTGTGGCAGGTGGAAGCAGGCACCTGTATGCAGGTTTTCGATCAGCACGATTTATTGGGGTTTGAAGTAGAGTTTTGTGCCGATGGGCAAACGCTGCTCGGCATTGGCAGTGACAACAGCATTAAGCAGTGGGACATTGCCACAGGTGAATGTCTGCAAGTCCTGAGAGGGCATACAGCACTGGTGCGATCGCTTGCCCTCCGTCCCCCGACCTCCAATCGCCCGCAAATCCTTGCTAGCGGTAGCGCTGACAATACGATTCGCCTCTGGGATGTTGATTCTGGAAAATGCTTAAACGTCTTAGAAGGTCATACAGGCATCATCTTTTCAGTTGCGTTTGGGTGTGATGCGACCGGACGATTGCTGCTTGCCAGCGGCAGTTTTGATGAAACAATTCGCCTCTGGGATGTGGAATCTGGTGAATGTTTGCGAGTCTTGAAGAGCGATCGACTTTATGAAGGCATGAACATCCGGAGAGCGACAGGCTTAAGTGACGGGCAAAAAGCCGTGTTGAAACAGTTAGGAGCTGTTGAATGGATGTAGACAAGGTGCTTGAAGTTGCAAATAGCCTAGTTTTTGCCAAAACAAGGCGGCGGTTCAGTTCGGTTGAAGCTGCGATTTTAAGTGGCTTCTGGCAAGGGGAAACCTACAAAGAAATTGCTAATGCTGTCAGCCTACGTAAGTGCCAGCGTCGTGACTCAACCGGGTCTCGGTTCAGCGATTGCTCTGCCTTGCCAATAAGTTGACAATTGCTTTTCCTAATTCCTCCGGTTCCACGGGCTTCGCAATGTGCTGCTGAAACCCAGCCTGATGTGCCTGCTGTTCATTGATTTCCCCGGCGTAAGCAGTCAGGGCAACAGCTAAAACATTTCCCCCTTTTTCGGGTGGTTGCATGCGAATTCGCTGTATCAGGGCATAGCCATCGATGTCAGGCATTCCAATGTCGCTAATGAGAACGTCGGGTACGGTGCGATCGAGCGCAGCCAGTACTGCTTGAGCCGAACTCACGACCTCAACTTCCGCACCATAGCCCGTGAGAATGGTGGCTAAGAGCTCTCGCATATCAGCTTCGTCATCCACTGCTAGAATTCGGAGATTTGCCAGAAGCGATCGCTCTGTCCAATCTGAGTCGCCATTTTGCTGCGAGTTGACCGCCTTGCCTGAGTGTGCAAGTAACGGCAATCGAACAGTAAACGTGGTTCCCAAATTTGCGCCTGCACTTTCGACTTCAACTGTGCCGCCATGCAGTTCGGTCAGGTAGCGCACGATCGCCAGCCCCAACCCCAACCCCCCAAATTTACGAGTTGTGGTACTGTCTTCCTGACGGAAGTAGTCAAACACATGGGGCAGAAATGCAGCAGCAATGCCTTTTCCTGTATCTTTTACTTGAATGATCGCTTCATTCTCAAGCCGTTTTAGCGTCGCGTTGACCTGTCCACCAGTGGGGGTAAATTTGACCGCATTCGAAATCAAATTCCAGACAATCTGTTGTAGACGGCTCGAATCTCCACTCACACAGACGGTTATTTCTGGTAATTGCTTTTGAATGGCGATTCCTTTTGCTTCTGCCGCCAATCGAACGGTTTCTAATGCCGAGTCAATCACCATTGCAAGATTAACGGGCTGCATATCAAGCAACAGCTTTCCCCGCAGAATTCGAGAAACATCTAGCAGGTCTTCAATCAGTTGAGTTTGCAGTTTGGCATTTCGTTCGATGGTTTCCAGTGCCCGATCGCGGGCTTCAGGGGCAAACTCACGCGATCGCAAAAGCCTTGTCCAGCCCAAAATGGGGTTGAGGGGCGATCGCAGCTCATGGGACAGGATGGCGAGAAATTCGTCTTTCAGCCGATTTGCCGTTTCCGCTTGTTCTCGTGCTGCTTGTTCGCGGGCTAATAGCTGTTCACGTTCTTGCTCTGCCTGCCTGCGATCGCTGATATCGCTTACCAACGCCACAAATCCCGTGACTTGCTGCTCGTCAAACTGGGGAATATAGCTGGCACTGATGTAGCGGGTTGCGCCGTCTTGATAGGAAATCTCACTTTCAAACGTCACCGCTTGACCCGATAGAGCTTGCTCAACATAAGGACGGATTGCGGTATACGCTGCTTCACCCAGCACGTTCCAAAGGTATTGACCCTGAATTTCAGCGGGCGATTGTCCCAACCAAGACTGATAGCGTTGGCTATTAAAGCGGTAGCGTTGATCCGCATCAACAAACGAAATCAATACCGGAACCGTGTTTGTAATGACGCGCAATTCTTCTTCACGCTGCCGAAGGAACGCTTCTGCCTGAACCCGATCGGTAATATCTGCTGATACTCCTCCTAGAAGCCTTTTACCAGAAGCATCTCGGAGCGGAAACTTAAATGCCATAAAGTGACGAACCTGCTCGCCAAAGGGCACGGTTTCAAGAAACTGGAGTGCCTGGTTTTGCGCGAACACTGCCGCATCATTTGCATGAATCTGCTCGATCGCCTGAGAGGGAAACCAATCTGTATCGCGACGTCCCATCAGTTCCGAGGCAGGATGTTCAAACAGTCGTTCGATCACCGCATTGACATAAACGTACTGTCCTGATTCATCTTTAATGTATGCAGCAACCGGGCTATTGTTCATAAAGCTCTGGAATAACTCCTCGCTTTCGCGCAATGCTGCTTCAGTCCGCTTACGCTCCATAAATTGCCCAATTTGTCTGCCGATCGCTGTCATGAGCTGAAGTAAGTCTTCGTCGGGTTCCTGAGTCCGATCGCTATAGCACTCAATCACTCCAAAAAAATCATCAGCCAGCAAAATTGGGAAGCCAAATCCAGCCTGTAATCCTGCGTCGGAAGCTGCTGCCAGTCTAGGAAAATTACTGTCCCGCGATAAATCAGGAATCCAGGCTGACTGGCGACTTTTCCAGATGCGACCCGGAAGTCCAAGCCCAAACTCAAACGCGGCACGCTGACAGGCTTCGATAAACGGATTCGCCCTGACCGCCAGTTCAGCTCCACTAAACCAGCTATGCATGCAGTGCAAACTAGCGTCAGCGTGATCAAGGCTCCAAATGATGCCCACCTGCCACCCTAATGCCTCGCAGATGGTTTGCAAGAGCGTTAGAACAACACCCGCTACGGTCGTTGCTTCCGCGAGAATTTGAGAAATGCTGTACTGAAGGGCTTTGCGCTGTTCTTCTTGTTTGCGATCGCCAATGTCTCGAAAGAATACTGCGATTCCGTTTGCCGCTGGAAAAACGGCAGCTTCCAACCAACGATTGGCTGCCGCAGAAAAGCCTTCAAAGTGGACTGTAACCCGTTCAGCCATCGCTCGCTGAAACTGCTGAGCAAAGATCGTTTTTTGTTGCACGACATCTGGAAAAACATCCTGCCAGCGTCTGCCTAACAATTCTTCCGGCAATTTTCCCAATAATCGGGCAGCTTCCTGATTGACATAGGTATAGTGCCAGTCCTGATCAAATGTGATAAACGCATCGGTAATACTTTCGAGAATCTCAGAAACTTTTTGATTCGCCTCTTGAAGAGATTCCTCAAACTGTTTGCGCTCTGTGATGTCAAGCGTCACTCCGACCAGACGAATAGGATTTCCACCCTCATCGCAGATCAATCCGCCCCGTGCGATCAGCCAGTGCAGGCTACCATCCGGGTGAAAACAGCGTTCTTCCACTTCGTAATCGGTCCGTTCTTCGATCGATCGCCGAATTGCAGCTTGAACGTGATCGCGATCGTCTGGATGCAGCGCAGCGAATAAGATTTCATGGGTAAATTCAGCGTCGGGCGGTAGCCCAAAGTTGGCTTTGCACTGGTCAGAACAGATGAGCGTATTGGTCATTAAATCATGCTGCCAGGAGCCGAGCTTGGCGGTGCGAAGGGCAATCTTCAAGTGCTGTTCCCGCTCCTGAAGGGCGGCTTCGATGCGTTTTTGCTCAGTAATATCGACCGCAAATCCACCCAGGAGCTTCTCTCCGGATGGATGCTTCATCGGGAACTTGCTCACTAAAAAACTCTTGACGCTGCCATCAGAACCAGGAGCATACTCCACGGTTTGCAGAACTTCTCCTGTCTCAAAAACGTATTGATCATTCTGTAAAAATTGTTGAGCAGTTTCCGGCGGAAAAAGGTCAGCGACGTATTTCCCAACCGCATCCTGGTCGCAAGAAAAAGTTTCTAAGTAAAACGGACTGAGGTAGAGCAGTTGCCCGGATTCGCTGGTAATCCAAGCCGAAGCAGGACAGTGGTTCATGAATGCCTGAAACCGCAATTCACTTTCCCGCAGTGCTTCTTCCCTATGTTTGCGTTCTGTAATATCGATCGTTAAAACCGTAATTCCGCTCGGGGATGGATAAACCCGCAGCTCAAACCAGCCCTGCCGCTTGGGGCAACAGTACTCAACCTGAACCGGGGTTTGGTGAGTCATCGCCTGCTGAAGCTGTCCTTGCATCTCAGGAACAGTCCACTGAGGACAAACTTCCCAAATCGTTTTGCCCAGTACCTCCTGCTTGGGCAGGTCGAACCACTCCGCCTGTTTACGATTGAGGTAAGTCAATCGCCACTCGCGATCGAGCGTAGCCATGCCATCCCCGAAGCATTCTAAAAAGTCCTGTTCATTTGTTGACAGACTCGTCGCCCCTGTCGTGCTCATGGCTGTTCTTGCCTCCGGTTTACCAATGCTGCGGGTTCTTTGGAATTGCACAGTGTGCGAATTGCCCTGACAAACTCTTCTGGCTCAATCGGCTTTGTCATGTACTGTTGAAAACCCGCACGAATTGCTTGTTGCTGGTCAATTTCTGCGGCATAAGCGGTGATTGCAATTGCTGGAATCATCTGTGCTGGCAGCATTTGTCTAATTTTCTTCAGCAGTGTATAGCCATCCATGTTTGGCATTCCGATATCGCTGACTAGCACATCGGGTTTGCTGTGGGCAAGGATTGCCAGTGCCTCGATCGCATCACCCGCAGCAGTAGGAATTGCGCCTGCTTCTTCCAGAATCGAAACTGCTAAAGCGCGGGAATCTGGTTCATCATCCACGACTAAAATCTGAACTCCCTGCAAAGGCTGACTGTCCAAAGCAAGGGGAGGTAAATGAGTTTCGGGCTTTGTCTTGCTGCTTGCTCTGCTCCTCAGCGGTAGTCTCACGGTGGAGGTTGTTCCTTGATCCTCTCCGGGGCTATTGATTGAAATGGTCCCGCCGTGTAATTCCACTAAATTTCGCACGATCGCCAGCCCCAGCCCCAAACCACCAAAGTTGCGCGTGGTAGACGAATCAGCTTGCCGGAAATACTCAAAAACGTGCGGTAAAAAGTCAGGACTGATTCCCTTGCCTGTATCCTGCACCTCGATCTGGGCATAACCGATCTGTTCTTCGTCTGTTGTTTGTGATTTGCCTTCTAGGGATAACGAACTGTCAGCAATAAATAATAATTTCACCTCAACTCGCCCCCCTCTGGGAGTAAATTTAATCGCATTAGTGAGCAGATTCCAAACCACTTGCTGAAGCCGAACCGCATCCCCTAAAACTTCTCCGATCGCCAGATCAAACTTTGTATCCAGCTGAATTGACTTTGCCTCTGCTGCCAGTCGAACAGTTTCCAGCGCAGACTGGATCATGGATTCGAGATCAACCGCAGCTATTTTCAAGCTGAGTTTGTCCTGCAAAATTCGCGAGACATCGAGCAGGTCTTCAATCAATTGGATCTGAAGTTGGGCGTTGCGCTCGATCGTCTCCAGAGCGTGAGCCGTTTTAGCCGCATCTAATTTACCGCTCCGCAGCAGCTTCGTCCAACCCATAATGGGATTAAGAGGCGTTCGCAGCTCATGGGACAAAATGGCAAGAAATTCATCCTTGACGCGATTTGCTGCCTCCGCTGTGCTTCTCGCCGTGCGCTCTGCCTCATAGAGATTCGCATTATCAATGGCGATCGCCACCCGATAGGCAATGTCTTCTGCCAGAACCAAATCTGCCTCCTGGTAACGGCGATCGGATTCTGCGGTAATAAAAGAAACTGTGCCTAAAATTTGTCCTCGTGCAATCAGGGGCATGATAATGCAAGACTTTAAACCGAGTTCGCGTAAAATCTGCAAATGTTCAGCATTCTGAGTGGCAGCCGCCAGTGCCGCATCAGGAATTTCAGCCGCCATCTCTAACTTGCCCGTTCGCAGCACCTTTGCCACTCCGTGGGGAACATCCATTTGGGTGGGAAACTGCTGATGAATTTGCCAGCCCAATTTCACTTTTGCTGGGTCACGGTGAGCCACCGCAACGCGCTGAACGGAGTTGTCTTGCAGTAAGTCGATCGCGCACCAATCGGCAAAAAACGGGGTGATCAGGTTCGCGACCTGCGGTAGGGTTTGCTGATAATCCAGAGAAGATGCCAGCACCGTGCTGACTTCTGAAAGAAATGCAGCTTTGCGCTGATCAGCTTCCGCTTCTAGACGCGCCGTTTGCTCTTGAACCTGCTGCCGGAGGAGTTGGGCGCGTTCGGCTTCCTGCTGTTTGCGATCGGTGATGTCGTGCATGACGACGACTGCGCCCTGTTTCTTGCCCTGGCGATCGATAATGACCTGTCCACTCGCAAGGAGCGTTCGTGCGGTTCCCCCTTTGGGCGCGATCACCATTTCAGCATTGTGAATCGTTTCACCCTGCACTGCCCGAAACAGCGGAATCTCATTTCTGGGCAGCAGCGTTTTGCCATCGGGTCGATAGAGGTTGTAGCGTACTGCCCACTGGTCCGGCGGTAGGGGCTCTTCGGGCAATCCATGAAATTCTCGCGCTGCCTGATTGAACAGCGTCAAAACTCCCTCGGCATTACAGGCGACAATGCCTGCCTGCACCGTATCCAGCAGCACCCTGAGAACTTCCCGTTCTTTCTCTAGTGCCAGCTGTGCCTGCTGTCGCTCTGTAATTTCTCGCTGAAGCTGTTCGTTGGTCTGAGACAATTCGATCGTTCGCTGTTCGACCAGATGTTCTAAATCTTGCTGGGTTTCCTGTCGGACTGTCTCAATTTGCTGTCGCTCTAGTTCGCTGGTAATTCGGAGCGAAAAGATGGTCAGCAGCGATTCTGCCAGTTGAACATTAGCGATCGGTTTTCCATCCATCACGCCCAGCAAGCCGAGCGGAACGCCTGCTGCATCAAAGAATGGAACTGCAATGTAGCTCTCTATTCCCAGCGGTTCTAGAAGCGGTGCGTCAGGAAACAAGGTTTGAACGCTGTGGGAATGGCAGCATAGTTTTCGCTGCTGAAGTACCTCCCAACAAGGGGTTCCTTCTAATAAATATTCAAAATTGTCGATCAGTTGCTCTTTGGTGCAGGCAGCGATCGTGCGAATGGTTTCCTGCTGCTTGCCGCTGACCAGTCCGATGTAGGCATAGTCAAAACCCAACGTTTTCGCCAGATGTTGCACCAGGGCTGAGAAAAAAGCATCCCCCACCACTGCAGAAACCCCCTGAGTCACCTCCAGCAGTGCCGCATCGATTTGAGCCACTTTACGAACTGCCAAATGAAGCTCCAGTTCATCCATCACCGTTGCTGCAAGGTCCAGCAGCATTGTCTCCTGCTTTTCCGTGAGCGGTTCGCGAGGCTTGGTATCAAGCAGACAAAGTGTTCCCAGATTAAAGCCATCATGGGTTATCAAGGGCGCACCCGCATAAAATCGCAAGCCCGGTTCACTCTGAACAAAAGGATTGCAAACAAGGCGATCGTCCTGGCGCGTATCGGGAATGACGAGAATCTGATTTGATAACAGTGCCAAACTGCAAATCGTGTCATCGCGCTGAACTTCCTGGAGCTTAAAGCCATAGGAGGACTTGAACCATCCCCGCGACTCGTCAATCAATGAAACCAGGGCGATCGGTACATCAAACACCTGTGCCGCAAGTGAGGTGATGCGATCAAAAGCAGCTTCGGGCGGCGTGTCTAGAATATTGTAGCGACGCAGTGCTTCCAATCGTTTTGCTTCATCCGGAGGTATCACCGATTGGGGGGTGGGGGTTGCAGGAGTGGTGAAGGGTTCAGTCATGGGAAGGTCAGCAGACAGAAATTGGACTATCAAGAAGAGGCATGGTTGTTTTACTTAGCTCAGGTCGGGCGATGAGGTTTCGGATCGACCAAGGCGATCGCTTCCACCCATGGCTCTGGCTCCCCAAGCTGGGTAATGTGTCGCTGCAAGTCAGCCGCAAAGGCTTGCTGTTGATCGATTTCTCCAGCATAGGCGGTCAACGCGATCGCTGGAACTGTTCCTCCCCGATTTGAAGGATGCAAGTCGATTTAAAGGACGCAAGTTGCTTCGCGAAGCCTCACGGCTACGAACTTGACGCGGCAACCTATCACCATCTAGGTCTGGCATTCCAACCTGACAAATCGCTTTTGGTTGAACCAACTGCAAGAAGAACCTTTCAGTGTTGAGGCGATCGCCTGACTGGTCATTGTTCTATCCTTACTAACATTCTTGCAAGGGCGTGCCTTAAAGCTCGGTCAAACCCTGTTTCTTTCGCCTGAAAGATAACACTTCCAGAGAAATTTAAAGCAGATCTTGGGCACTCAGTAATAGACGCTGCTCAGAAGTTCGCTACGCAAGAGAGTTCTTAAAGTTAAGCAGCAAAATATTTCTCTAAAAGCTGCTGACTCTGTTCCCGCACCTCCTGAATTGCAGATTGGTTGATGTCTTGAAGAACGGCGTAAATTTGTTTAAGGGCAAGCATGGAGGGCTGAACTCGTCCGTTCTCCCAGCGATTAATCGTGCCGTAGGCAACACCTAAAGCGACAGCAAGCTCTTCCTGGGTCCAAGCCGTGAGCTGTCGCAGTTCTCGAATTAACTGGCTAACCTGAGGCTGCTCTAACATTGAAGTTTTCGGCAGCAAAATAGTTTGAATGGGAGCTTTCATAATTAGGGAGCAGATATGGGGAGCATATAACAGATGTTACAGCCGAATTATCTCCCTACCAGGTCGTAGCCAGTCTCTACCCTACGGTAGAAGAATTTTTAAATTAATCGGGTTTACGTCTTGTAGAAGTTGTAGAAAGAAAGGTGAATTGTCTATCTTGAAATTAGCGAATGACCCCGGCTTGACCTCAATTCCCTACGATCGGGGATTGGGATGTTTTTTAGAAATTACACCTGTTTGAGCGGCTGTCGCTTTAGCCAGTAGACTGCTGCCAAAACCAGCAGCATCATGGGAACGCCACCCCAATTCACTGCACTCCAGCCCTGATGCTCAAATACACTGCCTGCCAGGAGCGTAACCGTTGCGACAAAGGCAAACATCAGAAAGTCGTGGGCTGCCTGGGTTTTTGCCTTTTCTTCAGGCTGATATGCCTGGGTCAGGAGTGTAGTTGAGCCGATGTACAGGAAATTCCAGCCGATGCCGAGGAGCGTGAGGGCGATCGAAAAACTCAGCAAATCGTTCTGGATTAAATTAATGGCAATGCAAAGCAGGCTCAAGACTGCTCCGGTCGCCATCATTTGCAGCACTCCAAATCGGGCAATCAGTGAACCTGTGAAAAACGACGGCGCAAACATTCCCAGAACGTGCCACTGCATCACATTTGCCGCATCGTGAAATGGATGATTTGCTGCCACCATTGCCAGGGGAGTTGCGGTCATCACAAACGCCATCACGCCGTAGCCCAACATACTGCCCACTGCCGCCACCATAAACACAGGCTGACGCATAATTTTCCCGATCGGTCGTCCCTTTTGCTGTTCAGATCGTTCGGGGCGGGGCAGCTTGACCCCCGTGAGCAGCATAAAAGCTGCAATTTGTAGAAGAATAAGGATTCCAACGGAGCCAGCAAAGGTTGCATTGGGAAGCCAATCTTTTGCCCAGTTTGCAAGCTGAGGTCCAGCCACAGCTGCGATGACGCCTCCCGCAATCACGTAGGAAATCGCCTGCGATCGGTTGGCTTCACTTGTCGCTTCGGCAGCCGCAAATCGGTAAAACCCAACAAAGCTGTTGAAGCTGCCAAACACGATCGTCGCAATGCAGTACAAGAAAAACTGACGAGAAACGATCGCATATAGCCCCAAACCTGCGCCCGCCAACCCCAGCAGCACCCCCAACATAAATCCCTTTTGCCGACCAATTCGCTGCATTAAAAGAGAAGCCGGGATCGTGCCGATCATGGTGGCAATTTGAAGGAGAGCCAGTGGCAATGTGACAAGGGATTTGTCTGAGGCGATCGATTGTCCGATCAGGGCGGAAGTGATAAAGAGAATCGTACTGCCTGTCATTGCTAGGGTCTGACAAAGAGCAAGTAGAAGAACAGTGCGATTGGCTGGGTTAAACATGATGGAAGGCGTGGAGGGTAACGAGACTGGGAAGCGATAGAATAGTAGAGTCGATCGGGAAAGCAGGCTACGATCGGCATTTTGACGAAAATGAAACCGCTATTCTAAGATCGTTCAGCGATTACATCAATCAAATTTATACACAGAATGAGTGCAAGTTGTTCATGTTCACCAGGGTGAATCGCTCATTATGAAGCGCGAGGTGAACATGGCAATTTGGGTTGCCAGCCTGAGTGAAACCTGGGTTGGCATTGAAAAAACGCCCAGCGTAATGGGGGTGATGCCTGTATTCGTCAAACTCGCATTCTGGTTTGGCTACTGGTCAGCCTACGAACCGGGAGCGATCGAAGCCGACCTGCTCAAGAACTCTGGCAACTAGAATCATGCCGTTTTCCAGAATCGGCTGTCTTAGTCACACTGGAATCTGACGTTACCCCGACTACGACCAATTGATGAAAACCGGCCTCTAACCGATTGGGGATCGACGATCGACAGAAATCTAATTACAATAATCAGTATTGGACTGGTACAGCTAAACTCTCTTCTTTAAGTAAAAGCCAACATCAGGGAGAGCTGACATCAGGAAGAGTCAACAAAGGAAGAGTCAACAAAGGAAGAGTTGGCATTAAGAGCTAAGGTTGCCTCTTGCATCGTTCAACTTGTTCGGCTCAATGCGAACAAAATAATTCAAACAAAACTGTTTAGGGTACCACTACAAGATCGCTACAAACCTTTATAAACCTTATTGGTTGCCTTTCGAGAAAAATTCTTTAGAGCTTGATCGGTTCTATCTTTTTTTCATTCATTTCTCAATCATTCCATTCATTTTTCAATCATTCACTGTATTCGCCTACTTTTGTCAATGGCAGATCATTTTGCTGCCGCAATTGTATTTAAGCAAGGCAGTTGAATCCAATGTTAAATCTCTCTAAGCCTCAAGAATTTATTAAGCCAGAAGCAAACTGTCTGGCAAGCTATGTGCTGGAAATGTTAACGGCGATCGACGTCAAGCCACTCCAGCCTTCTTTTGCCAATTTGCCTGCTGACCCCTATCTGGAGGGCGGTTATCGGTTCCGGCGGCTTTCTCACTTCATTGTGAACGGCGATCGCTTAATTCAGCAGCCCCATCGTCGTATATTTCAGAGTCGGCAGTATAACCCACTCCTGGGGGACGTGGTTCGAGAGTATGCCGAGCTAGAGGATGAACTGATTCAGCAGGAAGTCTTTCAGCGATTAGTTTGGGAATTTTACCAGTTCTGCCAGCTTTGCTCGCCCTACAAAGAGATTGGCGTGCATCAGATTCGGACGGTCGCATCGGCTCAAAAGATGGGCAATCCTGCGCCTGAAGGCATTCATCGGGATGGGGTGGATCTGGTTGGCATTTTCTCGGTCGATCGCCACAATATTCGCGGTGGTGAAACTCATCTTTACCAGAACAAGCAAGACAAACAGCCCGTATTTAGTAAAGTGCTGCATCCGGGAGAATTTTTGGTGTTTAAGGACGATCAATATTTTCACTACACCTCCCCAGTGAAGGCGATCGGCTATGGACAAGGGACAAGAGATGTTTTTGTATTGACCTGCCCAGGGCTATTTCCACCGGATGAAGTATCAGAGGAAAGCAGGCTATGACAGTGCTTGATCTCAGTTGGATTCGCGCTCAGTTTCCCGCTTTGCGGCAACAGATCAACGGACACCCCGTTCTGTTTCTGGATGGACCTGGGGGCACTCAAGTTCCTCAGCGAGTCATTGATGCGATCACTAACTATCTCCTGACCGCGAATGCCAATCAGCATGGGGCATTTGCTACAAGTGTTTACACCGATGCTTTGGTGAACCAGGCGAGAGCTGCCGTGGCTGATTTCTTGGGTTGCGATGCGGGTGAAGTCGTGTTTGGAGCCAACATGACGACCCTTACCTTTGCCATCAGCCGTGCCATTGGGCGGTTGTTGCAAGCAGGGGATGAAATCGTGGTCACGCAACTTGATCATGATGCCAATGTCTCCCCCTGGCTGGCACTAAAAGAACGAGGCGTGATCGTTCGCACGGCAAATATTCATCTAGAAGACTGCACGCTGGATTTAGTCGATTTAGAACGGCAGATTACACCTCGAACCAAACTGGTGGCGATCGGCTATGCCTCGAATGCGGTAGGCACGATTAACAATGTGGCTCAGATTATCAAGCTGGCTCATGCTGTCGGTGCTGCGACCTTTGTGGATGCCGTTCACTATGCGCCCCACGGTTTAATCAATGTGCGATCGCTAGACTGCGATTTTCTGGTTTGCTCTGCCTACAAATTCTTCGGCCCCCATGTGGGAATCCTCTACGGCAAACGAGAACACTTGGCTCGGCTATATCCTTATAAAGTCTTGCCTGCGCCCAATGAAGTGCCCTGTCGCTGGGAAACGGGGACGCTGAACTTTGAGGGATTGGCTGGTGTCGTTGCTTGTATTGATTATTTAGCTGAACTGGGTCGCCGCATCATCTCCACTGCAACCGATCGCCGCCAGGCTTTGATGACCGCAATGGTTGCCATTCAAGAATATGAGCGATCGCTCTCCGACTCTCTGATTCCTCACCTGTTAGAGATTCCGGGTCTCACGCTTTATGGCATCCAGAACCCAGCCCATTTTGTCTGGCGAACTCCCACCATTGCCTTTCGCTTGGCAGGATATTCCCCGGCTGAACTGGCAGGAGCTTTGGGCGACCGAGGTATTTTCGCCTGGCACGGTCATTTCTATGCGTTGAATTTGATTCAGCACCTTGGACTGGAGGCAAGAGGAGGACTGCTGCGAATTGGCTGTACCCACTACAACACGCCAGAAGAAATTTATCGTCTGTTGCATACCCTGCACGAGTTGGCAGTGCATCCGGTTGCGGCATGAGGTTGGATCGATAAACAGGATTTGGCGTTGCTGAGTCAGGCGATGAATATGCCCCCCAACCCCAGGGGGGACTTTTGATCCCGTGTTCGATTCAGCAACGCCCTAAATTTTAAGCAAAGCATTTGCTCGCTACAGCAGTTGATATTCTGCTAGCGTGAAGGTATCGACTTGAATTGCAGCCTGACGAGCCGTTTCGGCAACACGAATGAACTGGGCATCGATCGCGGAAATGATTTCAGCCTCGGCTGCCGCATTCAATGCTGGATCGGAGAAAGGCGATTCGGAAGAATGAGCGGTAAACTGACCCTTGCGAATGGCAGTTTTCAGAGTTTTGGTCGCACTTTCTGCCTGGGTACAGAGTACAAAGGCTTGTTCCAAACGTCCCAATGCTTCGTCCGGGTGAGTGGGAAGGTAAATTCCGGCAGTCAGGCGATCGCGCTCTAAACCCGGTTTCTGAACTTGCTGAGCAATTTGGCTTCCCAAACGATCGTGAGGAGGCTGCCCCACGGGATTGAGCCGACAGCTCATTAGAACGATGGCGCGAACCATAGCGGGGATGGGCAGGTTGCTCCAGATCCCCTCGATCGCTTGCTGGATTTGCATCAGGCTGTATTGCAGAGACCAATCGACCAGGGGTAGGTCTTCGGGCTGTTGTCCTTCTGCCTCGAAACGCCGTAGGGTCGCAACGCTGAGGTACAGCCATGAGGCGATGTCGGCAAAGCGTGCAGTAATTTTTTCGTGACGTTTCAAGCTGCCCCCAAAGCAGAGCAGCGCAAGGTCAGTGAGCAGGGCGAATTGGGCAGAGATCCAGGTGAGTTTGCGGTAGTAGCGAGCGGTGGGTCCGGGAATTGGAGAGCGGGCGATCGCCCCTCGCGAAAAACTTAAAAGCAATGTTCTAAAGATATTTCTGCAAACAAAACCAAGATGTTGCCACAACAGGCGATCGAATGCTACGGGGTCATTTTCTTGAACGGCTTTGACTTCGGCATAGAGATAGGGATGGCAACGAATTACCCCCTGACCAAAGATCATTAGGGTGCGAGTGAGGATATTAGAGCCTTCAACGGTAATGGGAATCGGCATGGCACTGTAAACGTTCGCCAGCAGGTTTCTCGGTCCCCGGCAAATTCCCGCACCACCCAGGATATCCATGCCATCGTTGACCAATTTGCGAGCAAGCTCGGTGAACTGATATTTGGCGATCGCGGACGCCACCGACGGCTTTTCGCCCTGATCCACTGCAGCACAGGTATAAACGCGGGCAGCTTCCAGCAGATAGGTGATGCCTGCAATGCGAGCGAGCGGCTCCTCGATGCCCTCAAATCGTCCGATCGACAAGCCAAACTGTTGCCTCACCGTCGCATGGGCACTGGTGACACGGGTGACGAATTTAGCGATACCTGTGCAACTCGCGGGAAAACTGATGCCCCGTCCTGCCGCCAGCGATTGCATCAGCATCTTCCAACCTTGCCCTGCCTGCTCGACCCCACCAATAATTTGATCCACAGAAATAACGACGTCCTGTCCTTCGATCGGAGAGTTGTAGAAGGGAACGCCCATTGGGTCGTGGCGTTTACCGAGAATCACACCAGACGTGTTGGCGGGAACCAGGGCGCAGGTAATTCCAATATCAGGGCCTTTGCCCAGAAGGTTATCGGGATCGTGGAGTTTAAAGGCGAGTCCAATAAGAGTGGCGATCGCCCCCAACGTGATGTACCGTTTGCGGAAATTCAACCGCACGTAACACTTGCCATCCTCTCCCCGAAACACCGTGCCTTGAGAAGTAATGCTGGCAGCGTCAGAACCAGCGGTCGGTTCGGTCAGGGCAAAGCAGGGAATTTCTTCTCCCCGTGCCAGTCGCGGCAGGTAGTATTCCTTCTGGGCGGCAGTGCCGTAGTTAAGCAGCAGTTTAGCGGGTCCCAGCGAATTGGTCACACCCACGGTCGCGGTATAGATAAAAGAGCGAGAGGCGAGCTTCACCATAATCGTGCTGTAGTCGAGATTAGAGAAGCCCAATCCACCGTACTTTTGAGGAATGAGCATCCCCAAAAAGCCTTCCTGTTTGAGATAACGCCAGACCTCCGGCGGCAAGTCTTTGCGGCGATGAATCTCCCAATCGGTTGCCATGCGACAAACATTCTCTACAGGACCATCGAGAAATGCCTGAAGTGTGGGGCTTGCCTCTGGATAAGGCTGGTGCTGGATGCGCTGGAAGTTTGGTTGCCCAGAGAAAAACTCGCCCTCAATCCAAACAGTGCCCGCATCAATGGCAGCCCGCTCGGTTTCGGAGATTTGGGGCAGAAGTTGGAGCGATCGCACTCCCCGCAAAATCGGTGTGCTAATCAAAGCCCGTCGTAACAGAGGAACATTGAGAATGACTGCAACAATAGCCCAAACTCCCCATAGCCAAATCGGCGAAGCGAATGCAAAAAGAACAAGACTGAGGTAGAGCGACCACAACCAGAGTGAAACACCCCAATATCCCAAAATGAACAGTAAAAAAACAGAAATGATGATTGTGAATGGCAATGAAATCATAGTTGTTTTCCCCAGATAAGGGCTATACCGATTCCCTGAAGTGAGATTACAGATCCGGTGGGGGCGGCTCGCGAATTGCCCTTATCTCTAAGCCGCCCTTGTCAATCTTCTGTAACCCTATGTTGAGGATTTGGTATTACTGTCACGGCAGGGCATCTGCGCTGAAACGTTCAGACTTGGTGAAATCGCACCAATGGTCTGCTGTCACGCCATCAAATTCTCGAAAACGCCCGCAGCACCCATGCCGCCTCCAACGCACATTGTCACTAACCCGTAGCGCACCCCCCGGCGTTTCATTTCGTGCAGCAGGGTAGCAGTGAGTTTGGCTCCGGTGCAGCCCAGGGGATGTCCGAGGGCGATCGCCCCACCATTCACGTTGGTAATGTCTTCGTTCAAGCCTAGTTTGCGAATGACGGCGAGAGATTGAGCGGCAAACGCTTCGTTCAATTCAATCAAGCCGATGTCATTTAGCGTGAGTCCCACCTGTTCCAGGACTTTAGGAATGGCGACAACAGGACCAATGCCCATCATTTCGGGAGGAACACCCGCGACGGCAAATCCGAGCAAGCGTCCCAGCGGTTTTAAACCCAACGCTTCGACCTTGCGCTGACTGAGCAGGAGTGTGGCGGCTGCCCCGTCAGACATTTGCGATGCGTTACCTGCTGTCACACTGCCCCCGACCTTAAAGGCTGTCGGCAGTTGAGACAGGGCTTCCAGACTCGTATCGCGGCGCGGTCCCTCATCCTGAGATAAAACCATTTCGCTGGACTGCACCTGTCCCTCGTGATACTGGTTGGTTTGAACCGTGATCGGGACCAGTTCCTCGTCGAACCTGCCCGACTGGTTGGCGGCAATTGCCCGCTGATGCGATCGCAGCGCAAAGGCATCCTGGTCGGCACGAGAAACACCGTACTGTTGCGCTACATTTTCAGCGGTCAAACCCATCGTGATGTAAACCTGAGGAGTGTTGTCAATCAGATCCGGATTGGGAGCAATCAGGTGTCCCCCCATTGGAATCAGGCTCATCGATTCAGCCCCTCCCGCCACGATCGCATCTGCCTGTCCCATCGCAATCGACTGGGATGCTAAGGCGATCGACTGTAGCCCAGAGGCACAGAAGCGGTTGACCGTGACGCCAGCCGCAGAATCGGGGAGTCCTGCGCGTTGAGCAACAATTCGTCCCAGGTTGAAGCCCTGCTCTGCTTCGGGAAAGGCACAGCCAAAAACCACGTCTTCGATATCCTTCGGCTCCACCCCTTCGACTGCATTCAGAGCACCTTCAACGGCGATCGCCCCCAGGTCATCTGGCCGCATATTTCGCAGCGTACCGCGAGGCGCTTTACCAACCGCAGTTCGTACACTACTGACGATATAAGCTGTTTCCATCATCTTCGCGTCCTCTTTGGAATCATCAAGGATTGGTTGAACGATTAATTTCTTAATGGCTTTTTCGTTTTAAGAATGTGAGCAATCCGTTCTTGAGTTTTGGGTTGCGCGAGGAGGGGCAAGAATGTTTCTCGCTCTAGCCGCAACAAATATTCTTCGGATACCTGCGTTGGAGCCGAGAGCATTCCTCCCGTCATCACATACGCCAATCGTTCTGCCAGGTAGCGATCGTATTCGCTGGCGTACCCTGCTTGTTCAAACACGTAGGCGGCATGATCTAGCATTGCCTGTCCTGAGCGTCCTGCAACCAGGATGGCAGGCTGTCGGGGGGGAGGAAGATAACCGATGCGATCGAGGTGCAGGACTTCTGCTTTGGCAATGGCAAGGCGGCGATCGCCATTCATCACAATTCGAGCCGTGGGCGGCAAAAATCCTAGCTCTTTTGCTTCCTCAGCACTATTGGAAACTTTGGCAGTGGCGATCGTCTCGAAGGCGTTGTGAAGGAAAGGTTGAACATGTCCCGGTGTAGCGGTAGCTGCTCGTTCGCCTGCCCGTGCCACCATTCGCATAATGCCACCCGCACCGGGAATCAGTCCTACACTCAGCTCAACCAGACCGATATACGTCTCTGCGGCAGCAACCACTTGAGGACAAGCCATTACGAGTTCGCAGCCGCCCCCCAACACTCGCCCCTGAATTGCAGCAACGATCGGCTTGGGCGCGTAGTGGAGACGCTGAAGGGTAGACTGAAATTGTTCAATCAGTTGAGCGATCGCTGCTGGATTTGACTGCGCGAGCATTCCTATCTCGGCTAAATTTGCGCCTCCTGAGAAATTATCGCTCTCATTGCCGATCACGACTCCTTTAACGTTGTCATCACTTTCTAAAATTCGTAGCGTTTCGGTTAATCCCTCTATCACTTTAAAGCTCAGCGTATTGCCCTTCGATCGAAACTCGTACAGCAAAACGCCATCATCCAGATCGATTAATCCCGCTTCCGCGTTCTGCCAGACAACCCGTTTGGGGTCGCTTCGCAGCATGGATAGATTGATCTCATCGACGGGCGAAGGGATTGGGACATATTGACCTCTGGGCTGATTGCTGGGCTGATTACTGGGCTGATACACCTGCCACTGTTGTGACGGCGAGATCTGGGGAACCGGGGCGGAAACTTGAGCATCAGATAACGGTGCTTTTTCGAGCTGATAAAAGCGATCGTTCCCTGCCTCCGCCATTTGGAGAACCCAATCTGGAATTGACTGGTGTGCTGCCTGCAAATCGGTGAGTATCCGCTGGAAACCCAGCGCATCCCAGATTTCAAACACGCCCAGTTCCCAACCAAAGCCCCAGCGCATCGCCCGATCGATTTCCAGGGGACTATCGGCAATTTCTGGAATGCGACGGGCACTGTACGTCAGGATGTTCAGGATGGTTTGGCGGAAGAAGTCTCCCGCACGGCTAGAATCGTCATACAGTGCCCGCAGGCGATCGTGCAGGTCAGGAATTTTGGCAATCGCTTTCAGGTTGTCCCCCAGGTTCATCGGTTGTGCAGGCTCATACGCCAGCGTCACCGGGTTGACGGAGAGAATTTGAGATTGCTGTTTCTTGTAAAATCCCTGTCCTGATTTCGCACCCAGCGTCCCCGTAGAAACCAGTTTTCGCAGAATCTCGGGAACCTGAAAGATTTCGCGGCTCTCGTCGTCTGGTAGGGCGGGGTAGAGGTGTTCCAGAACCGCAAGCAGGGTGTCGAGTCCCACCAGGTCGGCGGTGCGGAAGGTGGCAGATTTGGGTCTGCCCATCAGCGCTCCAGTGAGCGTGTCAATTTCCTCAATGGTATATCCTTGCTGAGTCCAGGCTCGTAAACCTAGCATCGTGACATATACACCAATTCGATTGGCGATGAAATTAGGTGTATCTTTGGCGTGGACGATCGCTTTACCCAGATGCATCTCAGCAAACCACTGGACGCACTCCACAACAGCCGGATCGGTGTCAGCGGTGGGAATCAGTTCCAGTAATTTGAGGTAGCGGGGAGGATTAAAGAAATGAGTGCCGAGAAAGCGTTTACGGAAGGAGAGAGAGCGATGTTGGGCTATCGACCCAATCCTTAATCCACTCGTATTACTGGAGACGACCGCATCCGGGCGAATCACCTCCTCCAGACGTTCCATCAATTGTTGCTTAATCTGGAGATCTTCGATCACTGCCTCAATCACCCAATCGACTCCGCTCAAACGATGAAAGTGTTCCTCATAGTTCCCCAGCGTGATTCTGTGAATTATCTTTCCAGTGAAGCAGATTGGGGGTGAAAGCTTGAGTGCTTTCTTAAACAGAGCTTCAACCCGATCGTTTTTGTTTGCCTCCGATCCCGGCAGATCTAGAAGATGGACGGTTAGCCCTGCATTTGCAAGGTGGGCTGCGATCTGGCTGCCCATGACTCCCGCGCCCAAAACAGCGACCGTTTGAAAAGGTTGGAACATGAGTCAAATGCCTCCTGTGCAATGAGTTGAAGGTGAAGTGTCTAGCGAGTAATGTGGAGTGACTGAGCGTAAGTGGGACAAACCACAGCAGGAGGAATCGGACAGGTGATTTCTAAAATCACTTCTGACATCTCCCGATCGGTCACTGCTAGCTGACTTGGTGAATCTTTTGGGCTTCTTTCCTGATATAAATCGTTGATGTCTGAAGTAAGGGCGATCGCCACTTCATTTCGATTCAAGTTTCCGTTCAACCAATCTTTTCCGGAGTGGGAGTGCGGCGAGATTAACCGAAACCGCTTGACGATCGCCCAGTAAGGCAAATGGCAATTTGCAGCGTTAACCACAGACTGATAAAGTGCCAATGTACAAGGATGCTGCAAGAGCCTCTCATCATCCAGGCTGAGCGATTGCAGGCGGTTGCTTTGCAGTTCCCCGAAGGGGTAATCGCCCAACGCGCTCCAATCCGGCAAAATCAGGGCAGCACAATACTTCCGATCAGCACCAACAATTAAGGCTCGTGCAACAAAGGGCGATCGCATCAACCGGGCTTCGATGGGCTGAGGGGCAATGTATTTGCCTATCGAGAGCTTGAACAGTGGTTTTTTAATACCTGTGATTTGCAGTAGCCCATCGGAGGTAAAGTGACCCAAATCGCCTGTGTGCAGCCAGCCCTGAGCATCAATCAGCTCCAGGGTTGCCGCTGGATTTTTGTAATACCCCGGCGTGATAAAATCTCCCCGCACCAGAATTTCGGAATCAGGGGCGATTGCCACTTCCGTTCCAGGGATGGGTACGCCAACAGTTCCCGCTTGATTGTGCTCCGCGCGATTGAAGCAAACAATACCCGCCTGCGTCAGCCCATAGCCCTGTAAAACCGTCACCCCTGCCGTCGCAAATCCACGAACCAACTCTGCTTTCAGGGCAGCCCCGCCACAGAGGATATACTTGATTCGTCCGCCAAACAGCGATCGCCACTGCGACAGCACCAATCGATCTGCGAGCCGCAGCAAAACCGCATGATGTCTGCTCAACGGTCGACCTGAAGCGTTGGATCGCATCAGCTTGAGAGTCCAGGTAAAAACGCGCTGCTTCCACTTCGATTCAACCTGTTGCCCCCACTCCAGAAACTTATTAAAGATTTTTTCTAGAAAAATGGGAACGGTTGCGAGAATCGTTGGCTGAACTTGTTTGAGATGTTTGAGGATCTGATTGGGAGTGGAAAAGTAAATGCTGTGTCCATAGTACAGATGCCCGTAGAGCAAACAGCGAGCAAATACGTGCGTTAACGGTAGAAATGAAAGAACGGTTTCCTCTGCCCCCCACTGTAAACCCGATAAACTGGCAAATGCAGCCAAAGCACTGCCTACTAAATTGCGATGAGTCAGCATTACCCCTAACAGTTCGCCGTTGGCTGCGGGAATATAAATGATGGTCGCTAAATTCTGAGGAGACAGGATAGGTCGCTCTAACCCCGTTGCTGCCTGTTCTTGTCCCCGATTTTGCAATTCCGTCAGCGAAAGAATGTGACAGAAATGGGGCAGAGCGGTTCCTTCGGAGTTGCGCTTCGCGCTAATCGCCCTCCACTTCTCAGGCTCAGTCCCAAATTCAGCCTCAGAATCAGCCCCGGATTCAGGAATAGATTCAGGAACAGACTCAACGACAACATGCTGGAGCACAGGCAACTGATCCAGGTAGGGCACAAGTTGTTCGAGCCAATCCCACTGAGCGACCCACAGTAGCCTGGCTTCGCTGTGTTGCAGGATGAAAATAATGTTTTCGATCGTCTGTGTTAGATCGATCGGTACATTAACTAAACTTGCCATCAAACTCCCCATGTCTGCGATCGCAAACCGGGTATCATTTTGAGTCAGCAGGGCAATTCGATCGCCCGGCTGCAAACCCAGGCTTAACAGTCCTTGCGCCACAGTCTGACACTGCTCCCGAAAGGTATAGTTTGAGAGCGATTGCCAGTCTGTAGGACTTGGTTGGTTCAGTGCGGTGGAGTTGAGAGCGCGATCGCAGGCTAGATCAAGCAGAGCAGGTAGCGTTGTGTCTGGGATGGTGGGAACAAATGCAGTCGGCAAGCGAGGGGATTTTGTCCATAGCATGGTTTTTCCAGAAGAAACAATTTCTTCTCCTCAATTGCATATTGAAGGATGGCTTTTTGTTAAACTTACGTTCACTAAAAAATCATTTCCGAATCGACAAAGCTTGTGCATCAGGTTGGATTGATTAACCCAAAACTGCTAAAAGGCTGGCAGTATTCTGCTTGATCAAGGTGTTGATCGAGCCAAGTTATGAGATCGGAGAAGATTTCCTCATAGTCGTTATCAATATATAAATCGTGGTAATTTCCTTCGTATTCGCGATGTTCCTTATCAGGAAAAATGACCTGTTGAAAGAATGCACGGCTTCCTTCGGGTAACGTGACGCGATCGCTGCTGCCATGCATAATCAGGAGTGGAATTTTCAGTTCAGAGGCGTGGGACTGAATCCAATTCACTGTTTTAAAGAACTCCGTTGCCAACCGGGCACTGCCGTATTCATGGCGCAGAGGGTCTTGAGTATAGGCAGCGATCGCTTCTGGATCCCGTGAACCATACTCATTGCGAATTCCCAATTTGAGACTGAAGCGCGGCACCGTTCTGGACAACATCCGCCCCAACACCAGTTTTGTTCGGGCAATATTGATTTTACTGAGTGCTGGTGCTGAGAGAATGAGTCCTTGAATGTCGTTGGGCGATCGTAATGCATAGTCCAGAGTAATGGTTCCACCGAGGCTATGTCCCCAGATAATCAAGGGGCAGCAGGTGCGCTGCGACCGAATATAGTGCAAGAAGGCACTCAAGTCCTCTCGAAATTCCTTCCAGTGGTTGATATGCCCTCGTTGTCCGGGCGATCGCCCATGTCCCCGCAAATCAAAGGCATATACCTCATAGCCTTGGGGAACTAAGTACTCAACGACATTTTTAAAAACACCGCTATGTCCTCCCAGCCCATGCACCAGGATAATCATCGCCTGACTGGGTTGCGTTGGCAGCCAGCTTTGATAATACAGTTGGCATCCTCGAAATCCTTTAAACCTTCCCTGTTTATGCTTCATGGAATTCCCCCAACAGGTATTTTTCGGGCGTTGCTGAATCGGGATATGAACGGTGCAAATTTAGCTTCTGCATCGCCCCCTAAATCCCCCAATGCTGGGGGACTTTGAATTCTGGTTCCCCCCAACTTTGGGGGCTAGGGGGGCGTATCATACGCTTATTCAGCAACGCCTTTTTTCGGACTATCAAGAGTTCTAAGACACACCCTGGAAGCAGGCATCACACACTCAGCAACTGAACCTGTGACACTTGAAAGAATGGAGCCAAATTCAGTGGGGAAGGCAATCCTGGAGTAAACCGGTTGGAGTCAACGTATTGTGCATTCAGCGCAATACAAGTTCACCCTCATGACCTTGGTTCCTACCAGGCTCTAACAGGTAACGCAAGTACCAGCGTTTGCGCCGAGTTGCCTCCCACGAAAGCGTTTTTCAAGTCAACAATGCTGATTTGTTAACGGCAGGGAGGTTGAGGCTTTGACCTCGGTTAAAACAATATTCGTTTTAACTCTATCGACACCTGGAATTTGGGTGATAGTTTCACTCATTAGTTGTTCCAAGCATTGACGATCGAATGCAACCACTTTAAGCAGGTAGTCAAATTCCCCAGTCAAGTGATGGCATTCCAGCACCTCCGGTAGCCCTTGCACCTGTTCACAAAACTGCCCCACGCACTCCGGTTGATGATGGGCAAGAGTGACCTGAGCAAAGCAGAGCAGATCCAATCCCAACGCCTCGCGGTTGACTAGGGTTACGTAGCGATCGATAAACCCGTTGTCTTCTAACTTTTTGAGCCGCTTTTGCAGCCCAGGAGCGGTAAGTTTTAGCTGGCGCGCAAGTTCGGCATTACTCATTCGGCTGTTTTCTTGAAGAAGTTGCAGCAGTAGCCGATCTCGCTCGTCGAGTTGCTGGGATTGCCCGACTTGTTTATTTGTATTTTGCTTGTTCGTATTTTGTTTGCTTGTATTTTGCTTGTTTGTATCTTGTTCGTTCGTATTTTGCTCGTTAGTTGTCAGCTTATCGGTGAGTTTGACCCCAGAGAGTTTCTTCTTCAAGTCTCCCCCTCCGGCTTCAGCTACTAATTTTTTATACTCACAATCTAGTAAATTGTTCTAAATAAAGTCAAGAATTCGAGTTAATTTTTAACACTCTGAACTCGATAAAACAGAGCTTTCTGATCTAGATGGAACGATCGAGTTTATAAATGAAACTTTAGTCTGAATAAAATCTGTACAAGGACAGATGTGTTTAACTGGCAAGAGCTGCCGTTAGAGATGTAGGTGTTTGATGCTATTGCCTTGGTCTGGATGCAAAACTCGTTGGGAGGCTCGCCCAGCTTCCCGTCGATCGCGATTCGTCACCCAGGTAGGGTCAGTATAATGAGCCTGGCATTTGAGCAATTGTGGGAGAAAAGTGAACCGTTTAACGAAAAGCAATTAGTTAACATCGGATAGAGCTGGAATCAACAGGCATTGTTAACGATAGTCTGCAGTTTACAATTCTGAAGTTAACAGAAAATTTGACGAGAAATGTAAATCCCATGATACGAAAAAGTGCTGATAAAGACTTTGAGGAAATCTTCAATATCATTAATGATGCGGCAATTGCTTATAAAGGGATTATTCCCCCTGACTGCTGGCACGAGCCCTATATGACTCAAGAAGAGTTAAAAGTGCAAATCGAGAGCGGCGTAGAGTTTTCATGTTACATCGATAATAATGAAATGATTGGAGTGATGGGAATTCAGGACAAAACGGATGTTGAGCTAATTCGCCATGCGTATGTCAGAACAAAACAAAGGAACACAGGCATCGGAACACTCCTACTTCGGGAATTAATTAAAGACTCAACAAAACCAATTTTGATTGGAACCTGGAAAGCGGCTAATTGGGCGATCGGTTTTTATGAGAAGAACGGTTTTTGTCTTGTTGCCGAGGAGGAGAAGAATGACCTGCTGAAGCGATATTGGACGATTTCAGCTCGGCAAGTTGAGACTTCAGTTGTTCTGGTAGACGAGAAATACAAGCGGCTGAAAGATTTCTAGCCGTGGTTAGCCTGCTTCGATGCCCACAGCGAGAAATTGTCCTTTACCCTGCTGAATCACGTAGCCCTTTCCGCTAGCTTGAATCACTTTTGGACAAATCGCCTTGCTCCTCTACTGCTATCTTCAGGGCAAGTTTGCAATTGCGCTGATGAGCGTGTCGATCGCCTGCTGTTTTTGAGGATCGGCCCCTGCTGCATATTGGAGTGGAAAGGTCACAGCAATCTCTGGGGTAACTCCTTTTCCTTCTAATCGCTGATTTCCATCCACCAAAACATCAGCTACAGCGACATACACCAAACTGCCATCCTGCATCACAAATCCACGTCCTGCTACCACTGCGCCTGCGGTCGTCGTGCCAACTGAAGCCCCGATTTTGGACTGCTGAAAGCCATAAGCAATAATCTCTTTGCTGCTTCTGCTGCCTTCGTTCATCAACAGCACCACAGGTTTTTTCCAGCGATAGTTTGCAACGAACGCATTGCCATCTCGTCTGATACTGGTGACGCTCGGACTCTCGCCCGTGAAGAAATTGAGATAATCGATCGACCCCCCGCCCCAGCCGTCACGGATATCGAGCACTAAGCCATCTGCCTCGGCGAGTTTACCAAACATCAACTCTTGGATCATTTGCTGCTGGTGAGAGTCAGCGGCATTGGACCAGATATGAAGATAGCCAATGCGTTTCCCTTGCTGCTCAATGATTTGAGTGCTTGCCTGTTGAGCATCTTTGAATAGGGTCGTCGCGTCAAATTTCTGCGGAGTTACACTAATTTCTTGCTGGCTATTCGGGTCAGGCGATCGCTGAACTAACAGTGTCACACTCTGCCCGGCTTTACCTGCAAAAGAATCAATCGCTTGATAAGGTTTGCCGTCTACGTTCAGCAATTGATCGCCGACCCTCAGGCTGGTACTTGCGGCTGGACTGCCCTCTAATATCCCGCTTACAAATAGTTTCTCGTTAATGTTTTTTGTAAAGATACCAATGCCCGTGTACTCATACTTGTCATTTGGAAACAGTGCTTTTGCAGCGGACGGCAGATCTTGAATGTCAGGCTGAAAAATTCCTAAAAGTTGATAATAAGCAGTTTCATTGGGCAAGTAGAAATGGGTATGAGAAGTCTTCAGTTCAGCTAGCATCTGATTCACGATTCCTGCAAGCTGTTGACGAGTTTGAACTGCTGCGGCTTGCGGTTTGTATTTGTCTCGCATCGCTGCCCAGTCAATCCCGTTAAAATTCTCATCGTAAAAATTCTCATTGACCGTCTGCCAAACCTCGTTAAATACTTTCTCTTCGATTGATTCCTGAGATGAAACAGGAGATATAAACCAAAGCAAAAACAACGCTGCAAAGCTAATCAGCGCGATCGAAAAATACTTTGCAAAATACTTCGCTGGTTTATAAAAACGAGAAGAAAAATGAGCCATTACTGTTCTAATCCCTATTCAAATAAGTGGAACTTCACCCATCTATTTCTCTTTCATTAAGGAGATGATTACATCCACTAACTTCTCCGGGTCAACTGGTTTAGCAATGTGCCCCTGGAATCCTGCTGCAAGTGCCTGTTGTTGGTTAAGTTCCCCGGCGTAAGCTGTTAGCGCAATTGCAAGAACATCCCCGTTGTCTTCTGACGATCGGCTTCTAATCTGACGTAGGAGTTCATAGCCATCCATTTCTGGCATCCCAATGTCGCTAACGAGAATATCAGGCTTGAATACATCTAAGGTTTCTAGAGCTTCGATCGCAGAGGTTGTTACTTTTATTTCTGCTCCGGTTTGTTCCAAAATGGCAAGAACCAGTTCTCGCATATCGGCTTGATCGTCTACCGCTAAAACTCGGAAGCCTGCCAGGGGGAGAGCTTTTACTGAGGAGCTTAAAGGCTCGGGCTGACCTGGATTTTCTCCACGTCGACTTTTTGACGCTGGTAATAGAACAGTAAATGTTGCGCCTAATCCTTCTCCAGGGCTTTCTGCCTGAACCGTTCCGCCGTGTAGTTCCGTTAAGTACTGGACGATCGCCAACCCTAACCCCAATCCACCAAACTTACGGGTTGTTGTGCCGTCCTCCTGTCGGAAGTATTCAAACACATGGGGTAGAAACTGCGGAGCAATTCCTTTGCCGGTGTCTTGAACTTGAATTTGAACGTGAGTATTGGTTTGCGCTAGTCGAATCTCTACGGTTCCGCCTGACGGGGTAAATTTGATTGCATTACTGAGCAAATTCCAGACCACCTGTTGAAGACGAGCGACATCCCCTGAGACTGGTTCAATTTCACTGGCGATAACCTTCTGTACTTCAATCCCTTTTGCTTCAGCAGACAAGTGTACGGTTTCCAGAGCAGCATCAACGACCGTGACTAAATTAACTGGACAAACATCTAGCATCAGTTTGCCGCGCAGAATCCGTGAGACATCGAGTAAATCATCAATGAGTTGGGTTTGCAGCTTAGCATTGCGCTCGATCGTTTCCAGGGCACGCCTTGTTGCTGCTTCATCAAACTGATGTGCTTGCAGCAGCTTTGCCCATCCCAGAATGGGATTAAGGGGTGATCGCAGTTCGTGAGACAGCACTGCCAAAAATTCATCTTTAATCCGGTTGGCTTGTTCGGCTTCTCTCCGGGCATTCTGTTCGCGTTCTAACAATTTTTCACGTTCTTGTTCGGCTTGCTTTCGTTCGGTAATGTTTTCAGCAAAAATGATAATGCCGCCAATTTCGCCACCGCTGGCATACCAGGGCAAAATTTCCCAATGGAGCCAGACCATTGATCCATCTGAGCGCAGGTAGCAATCCTCTTCGCATCGTTCTGTTGCTCCTGCCAGACAACGCTGATGAACCTGCTGCCAGCGTTCTGGAATATCCGTTATGACCTCGTAATGCGATAAACCCTTGAGATTGGTATAACCTGGAGCATACTCGCTCATCCAGCGATCGCTGGCAAAAAGGTAGCGCATTTCTCGATCCAGCATAACAACCGCAGCCGGAGTACGTTCAATAAATCTTTGAAGCGTTTCACTGGCTGACTGCGCTCTTGCCAAAAGCTGTTCTCGCTCTGTCTCAGCTTGCTTTCGATGCGTGATGTCTTGCACAACACCCATCATTCCGAGAACCTGCCCGAACGAGTCGTACTGAGCACGTCCTTTGGCAGCGATCCATTGTTCTGTTCCATCCGGATGAATCACTCGATATTCAATGTCGTAGTCGCTGCGTCCAGCAATCGCTTTTTCAACCTGTAAACCTGCTCGCTCTCGATCGTCTGGATGAAGGAGTTTTTGCATTTGGATCCAGGTCATATAGGGTCCTGGTGGAATGCCAAATATCTCAGCCGCTTGCCCTGACAATGTCACGATGTCGGTTGCTGCGTTCCAACTCCAGTCTCCCAGTTTTGCAGCCGCCAATGCCAAACTTAATTGCTCAGTACTCTCTTTTAATGCTTTTTCCGCTTGTTTGCGCTCGGTAATGTCTGTACAGGTGCCAAACCAGCGAATGACTTGACCTTGCTCATCCAGCATCGGCAGGGCACGGGTGAGATGCCAACAGTAGCTGCCGTCCGCTCGTTTCAAGCGATGTTCTACGTCATAGCTTGTCTTTTGCTCAGCGGCTTGAGTCCATCGCCTGATGCTGTCGGCGCGATCGTCGGGATGAATAATTTTCTGCCAGCCCAATCCCTGAGTTTGTGCCAGGGTTAGCCCAGTGTAGTCGAACCAGCGAGGGCTGTAATAATCAACCCAACCTTGAGCATCCGCTGTCCAAACCATTTGCGGAATCGATTCTGCGAGAAAGCGAAAACGCTGTTGGTTGGCGACGCGACGCGATCGACCCAACTCCAAATTCGTTGCCACCCGCGCCAGCAGTTCTCTCGCGCTAAAAGGCTTGACCAAATAATCATCGGCTCCCGCTTCCAGTCCCTCAACGGCAGCTTCTTCACCCGCTCGCGCTGAGAGCAGCAAAATGGGAATCTCGCGAGTTTGGGGATCAGCCCGGAGTTGCCGCAGCAGTTCAAAGCCATCGAGCCGGGGCATCATCACATCGGTGAGCACTAAATCCGGCAATTGGGCACGAGCCGCTTCCAGGGCAGCTTGACCATCGGCAACTGCTTCGACCTCATAGTGTTCCCTCAGGAGCCGTTGCAGGTAGTGACGCATATCCGCATTGTCATCGGCTAACAAAATTCGGGCAGAAACACGGGGAGGTAACGCTGCTGAGTCTTCGCGGCGCTCCACAACCCACTCTAGGGCTTCTTCGACATAAGCCGTTGCGCCTGAAGCCGTTGAAGCCTGGGTTCGGACGGATTGAATCTGCTCCGACGGCAGGTGAGCACACCCGATCGGCAATCGCACAACAAAAGTACTTCCTTCCTTCTCCACACTGCTCGCAGTCACCGTTCCCCCATGCAGCTTGACCAATTCCTGCACCAGCGACAGTCCAATGCCCGAACCTTCATAGGAGCGACCCTGCGCCCCGGCAACCCGATGAAATCGTTCAAATAGACGGGGCAGCTCATGAGCCGGAATGCCAGTTCCCGTATCTTGAACGATCAGTTCAACCGCAGCGTCCACCGGATACAGTGACACCGAGATTTGTCCCTCAAAGGTGAACTTGAAGGCGTTAGAGAGCAAGTTAAGGACAATCTTCTCCCACATTTCGCGATCGACATACACGGGTTCAGGCAGCGGAAGACAATTCACGACAAGCTGTAACCCTGCTTTCTCGATCGCCGATCGAAACCCACTAGCGAGATCAGCCGTCAGGCTTGCCAGATCGGTTGCCTCATAAACGGCTTGAATTCGCCCCGCCTCAAGCCGAGAAAAGTCGAGTAATGTGTTGACCAGCTTTAACAAACGCTGGCTGTTGCGATGCGCCACGGCAATTTGTTCTCGTTCGGCGGCAGGCAAATGGTCATTCTGAAGCAAATCCTCTAGCGGATTCAGCATCAAGGTCAGCGGTGTGCGAAACTCGTGGCTGACATTGGAAAAGAAAACCGTTTTTGCCCGATCGATTTCTGCCAGCATTTCGGCGCGGCGGCGTTCTTCTTCATAAGCTTGAGCATTGCGGATCGACACGGAAACCTGTCCAGCCAACAGCTCATAAAACGACTGGTAGCCTTCATCCAGCGCCCGATTCGGACTGATGCCACAAATCAGCACTCCTAGCGGTGCAGCCACATTCGACGACGGAATCGGTAAGGCGATCGCCTGGCTCACGCTTTCGTTCCAAGGTCCGCCAGGAATGGTGGTGTCCCGATCAAGCTCTGAGACGATCGCGGTTTGACCTGCCATCGCTTTTGCTAGAGACCATCGATCCGCTGTTTCTGCCAGTGATTCTGAAAGCAGGACAGCTGTTGGAACAATCGCTAGATTGCCGTTCATCCCCACGCTGCCGCAGAGCTTTAGGGTTTGGTCGTTGAAGTCGCTCAAGTAGATCAGGGCAAAGGGTACATCTAGCAGACAGTCCGCGATCGTCGCCAGAATATCCTGACAGGTTGCATCCACACTACGCGTTTCCCCTGCCTGTGCTGCCAGGTCGCGCTGCAAACGCAACCGTCGCTCTCCTAACACCTGCTGCGTCACTTCGCTACAGACACAGAGCATTCCGCGAATCGTGCCTGCATCATCTTCAACGGCACTGTAGGACAAACTAAAATGAGCTTCCTCGTTGTAGCCGGAGCGGTTCACTGCGAGCATCTGGTCTTCCACCCAGTTGGGAACCCCAGTCGTCATGACTTCGGTAATCATCGGACCGATCACATCCCAGGACTCAGCTTGAGTTTCCCGGATCGATCGTCCCAGCGCATAGGGATGTTTCGTGCCAATCAGATTGATGTAAGCATCGTTGTAAATCTGAATTAGCTCTTGCTCCCACAGCAAGATCATGGGGTAACGCGAGCCTAACAGCGTGCGAACAGTTGATTTCAGGCTTTGCGACCAGGATTCGACAGCCCCCACTGGCGTTTGTGCCCACTCCATTGCCTGCATCCGTGTTCCCATCTCCCCAAACTTGGGGAAGGGACTTGTTCTGTGTCTGTTCATTCGCCGTCCTCCCTCTTCTTCATATTAGGCATTTCGCGGTTCGAGTGGGGAAGCTGGCAGTCCCGTCTCTTCGTAAATGTTATGCTTGCTCCTGCTTGCCGCCGTGCCGCCTGTAATTTCTGCTGTCCCTGTGCGGTTAAAACCACTCCGCGTTTACAACAATTGCGCTTGTCCAGGTCTGTTAAATCTGGCTTGGCTCCAAAGCCTTAGGATGGCGAATTGAGCAAGCAACTGTAAACTATTTGATCCATCTCAACTATCCTTTTAACTTACCGCTTAAATTACTAACTAAGTGGTCTTATATTCCCTGGGCTTTTCAACTGGGCATTGCCATACTAAAAACATCAAGTTCTTCTAGAACCCCTTTTAAGAAAAACGTTTGAGGTCGTCAAGATGTTACGCCACATCATTTTCGCTGCAAACCCCAGCCGTGTTGCCGAAGTCCTTGCCGAACTAATGAATGGACAATTTTTTGAGTTTCCCCTGTTTCACAATGCGTATATTGCGATCGCAGAGAATGCCCACGGTACGTAATTAGCCAGACCCGTATTCTATCGCTGGCGCAGTCTTCCCGTTACAGGGCTTTGTGTGATGAAATCCAAAGGTTTTATCTCTCTCCCCTTCATGAGGTAGAGCCTCTCTACAAACATCCCCAGATCAACCCTGAAAACGAGAAGAGTATCCTGTTCCAAAATCTGGCAGCTGAATCATTGTAAAAGTCTGAGGTTTCATTATGCGTAGCAATTTTCTGGTTTCGGCTTGCTCCACTTTGCTTGTTCTGTCCATCCAGATTGGATGCCAAGCATCTACCTTTGAGAGCCAACCGCGATCGCTTGGGGACGGCACCGTTCGCACTTATGTTGAGTTAGACGACAATGGCAGCCCTACGGAAGTTGGTGTGATCTTATCCGGCGATGCCCTGTCTAACCTTCCCGATCATGCAGAGGAATATCTGCTGCAACTCCCTCCCGAGGCTTCAACCACTGCCATTACCCACATTGGGTTGGATTGGCGCTCGCATGGTCATGCCCCCGATGAGATTTATCATCTCCCTCATTTTGATGTTCATGCTTATGTCATCTCCCCCCGAGAGCGAGAAGCGATTACGGCAACCGGAGCCAATCTAGAAACGGTGTATGCCACCCCTGCCCCAGAGTTAATTCCAGCGGGGTACGTGTTAGCTCCAGAAAGTGCGGAGCCCCGTCAGGGTGCCCATTGGATCGACCCCACCGCAGACGAGTTTCACGGTGTTCCACACGGGTTTGACCACACAATGATTTATGGCTTTTACAACGGGGAAATGGCGTTTGTAGAACCGATGGTGACGATCGACTTTTTACAAAGCCAACAAGAGTTTGAGGGGGCAATCGCGCTTCCTGCCCGTTATGCCAGGCCGGGTGCCTATCCGACCGCTTATCGCATTACCTACAACGAAGCTACAGGAGAACACGTTATTGCACTAACTGATTTTACGCGATCGGCCCCAATCAGTCAGACCCCAAACCATTAAAAGCTGATTTGACGGGATTGATTTTCGACACATTTTGCATCACAGGGTTCACCCTCTTCTAAAACGACTAGAGAATGAGGGTTCCCAAATTGCTTTTCTAGGATCATCAATCCTCTCCTACTGAGCGATCGCCTTCTGCCCCACCCGTGCTGCTTCGCAGATATCGCAAGGGTCGCTTCCTGAGTAGTTTCAGGAATGGCTAATCACCTCACAGAACAAGGGCAAGGGCTTGGGGCGAAGCCAGCTAACAATCCGCTTCACTCGCCGCTAGTGGCTTTTCGGACTCAATCGACTACCTCAATACGGTCGCTGTGCAAGCGGAACGTTATGCGGCTGCAACTTGGCAAACCTACCCTCAAACGCCTAGCCAAATGAGTTCTAATCATGTCCCTACCGGGAACTTGCAGCATAATGCCAAACTCACCGGACTCAAAGATAAGCAAAATTTACATCACTTTCTGCGCGATGCGATGTGGCAGATTGAACAAGCCAGAGCTATTCGGTTGCATCTGATTCGACAACAGATTGGAACTCGACCCATCAGCTTGTGTATTGATAAAACAGGAGATGCCAAGAAGGGCAGCACCACTGACTACGTTGCCAAACAATACATTGGTAATCTGGGTAAAACTGCCAATGGGATCGTCAGTGTCAATGCCTATGCCGTTGTTGATGGCATTACCTATCCTTTGCTGTCCAAGATTTATAAACCTAGAACAATGATTGCATGTTTTTCCAGTACCTAGACTCAAACGAGCCTTACATCAGTTGATGGATTGGATGGATACCTTCCAGATTCTTCCAATCCCAGACCTGAAAGCAGCTTGATAGGACTTGAAAATCTTCTCTTCTGCCGTAGTAACAAAAGAGGATTCAAGCTAGAACGGGTTGACGAACATAGTTTGAAGAATTACCTTTAATCGCCTGACTGAATTTGCCATCAATGCTTCGTGGCAAATCGCCTACGATCGTCACTCGCTGGACTCGACGGGGTTGTCCTTCATAGTCGTAAATGGCATAGTGTTGAGTCGATCGATTATCCCAGAAGGCAATATCGCCCACCTGCCACTTCCAGCGCACCGTGTTTTCTAATCGCGTTACATAAGCTTGCAACAGTCGCAGCAAATCCTTCGATTCTGTTTCGGATAGTCCCTGAATGCGCTGGACAAATGCACCGATAAATAACCCTCGCTCACCGGACTCTGGATGCACACGCACAACAGGATGCAATGTCTCGTACACGGTTGAGGTAAAGACTTTTTGATAGTCCTTTAATGCATCAGACACGGTAATTGCAGCTTCAGCGTAGTCATACACATTGCTATGCACTGCCCAAAGTTGATCAGCAAGGGTGCGGAGATGATCGGGTAGATCTTGATAAGCCGCCGCGGTGTTTGCCCAAACAGTATCTCCTCCGACTGGCGGAATCTCTACTGCCCGAAGAATGGAGCCGAGTGGGGGACGATCGACAAAGGTGACATCGGTATGCCATTCATTCGATCGGGTTGCCGTGCGTCCATAGTCGAGATCCAGAACTTCGTGATGTTCGCCCAGAGGCGGAAGTGTCGGATGAGCCGTGGTGATTTCACCAAAGCGGCGAGCAAAAGCAATTTGCCCTGCTGCATCTAGCGACTGCCGCCGAAAGAAAATAACTTTGTATTGGATTAATGCCTGACGAATTTCTTGAATTAGAGTATCGCTGAGAGCCGCATTCAGATTGACACCTAGAATTTCTGCACCGATACGTCCAGAGAGCGGAGTGAGATCAAACGTTGTAAAACTCATGATGATTGCTGTAAAGCTAAAGAACAGATAGGAGTGGAGTGAATTGTTTATGCTTCAAATCGTCTTAAGGAGATGAAACAGCGATCGCTTTGATTGTCACTGGATGTACTTAGTAAAAGCCAACGCTAGGGATAGAAAAAAGCCAAGTGTGCAGCTGAGGCTGATAACGAGTAGGGGAACGCTGCTGACGGTTGAGTTTGTCGGCTGCATAAACATTGCCTTATAGTGAAATGTTATCTAGCTGGGAATACTTTGCTGTATTCTTCTGAGGGCAAGAAAGCTTCCTTCGTGTCGATCGATTTAGGAATGATTTGTGCTTTATAGAAGATGTCTGCTACCTCTTGCTGCGCCTGCTGAATCTGAGCATCTACAGGCAGCACCTCCCAGCTTCGTCGCTGATACACTTTTTCTAGAATATTGGCATCTACTTTGATTTCTCCAGAAAACTGCTCTGCAACTTGTCGGAAATTCTGTTTTGCCCATTGTCCGTTTTCTTTTGCGGCTGCGAGAATCGTTTTGACAGAATCCGGCTGGTTCTGGGCAAATTGTTGCGAAGCAAGGAAGTAGGCACGTCGCTCACGCCCCAGATTGAGATTGCGAATGGTACCTGTCCCTTCAGCAACAGCAAGAAACGGATCCCAAATCGACCAGGCATCAACATTGCCCTGCTCAAAGGCAGCTCGCGCATCGGCAGGGGGAAGGGAAACGGCTTCAATATCCTTGATACTTATGCCCTGTTCCTCCAGCACTTTCAGCAGCAGGTAATGGGCACTCGATCCTTTCTGAAAGGCTATCCGCTTGCCCTTCAAATCGGCTGCCGTTTGGATTGCGGAATTCCTGGGCACCACAATATCCTGCGTTTGAGAACTCAAAGGCGTGACGCTGACATAGTAAAACTGTCCACCTCCGGCTTGGGCAAAGATTGGTGGAGATTCGCCTACGCCGCCAAAGTCAATTTGGCCTGCATTCATTGCTTCCAGCATGGGCGGACCTGCCGGAAACAGCGACCATTCGATCGCAATCCCCTGTTCTTTGAGTTGCTGATCGAGCTTACCCCTAGAGCGCAGCAGATCAAGTTCGGTTGCTTTTTGATAGCCAATTCGAATGGTTGTGCCTGATGCAGCATTACTGGATGAAGTAGCAGAACTGGAAGCTGATTGAGGTGAACTCGCAGTTAAATTCGATGTATCGTTCGTGCAGCTTGAAACAGCAAACGGAAGACTCAGACCGACCAGACCAGAGAGAAATGTCCTTCGCTTTATGCGCATCGTTAGAATCCTTGTTTCCTAGCTTAACTGATGGTTATATCGCCAAACTTCCTGCTTTTCTCGCAAGAAATGACATATGAGAAACAAAAGTAAGCCTGTTTCCACAGCAAGAATTAATTGTTAAGAGCTGCTTTTCTTGAAAACTCGCTCAAGCACAAAGAAACACAACCCTTCTAGGCCACTACCTTACTCTAGAAAGAAATAGCTACTGGCATAAAGAGGTAGCTCAGAAAATTGCAGAATAGTCACCGAGCTGCTGAAGTATAAATGTGGTTTCTATGTAAATACAGTAAATCGGTCGGGATACCGTATTTACTCTTTAAAAATAGGATGTTTTCGTATTTCTTGCAAGATGTAGTGCCAGATTCCTGCCTGTTTTCTTCTTAAGTGTTTATGAAACCCCTCTAAGTCGGTCGGCTTATCGTACTATACTTCTTGTGTTTCAACCTTTCTGCATTCGGTGCCCTGGCCAGTATGGCTCTAAAACCAAAGCCGTTCGCTTCAGGTCGTTTAATCAATTCCCTACCTCAAGGGCAGTTAATCTGTATATTCGGGGGCAGGTTATTCACTCCAGAGCAACTGATTTCAATTGCTTCTGTTCTAATTATTCTCAGGCTGAATTTAATGAGCTTGATTTTCCTGCGTAATATGTGGTAGCGTACTACCTACTAATAAAATACGGTAAACCGGTAGGGTTTTAGTACTTTTAGTCTGGAGCAGCAATTCTCTTTGCTTAGTTGCAGATTTTGGTTTGAGCGATCGAGCGTTTGCCTGTTCGGAGCGATTGAATCGTTCAAATTATTCCCGTCTTATTCTCGATTCATGTAACATATGAGCATTTCTCCTGTTCGGTCGGTTTGGCAAATTTTGTATCCCTATCTTGTGGTAGCAAGGGTTTGTGCATTACTGCTAGCAAGCTTGGTTTATTTAGTGCTCTATCACGCAATTCGCGATCGATTCAGTGCTTCTCATTCCGCCGAGCCACAGAAAGACTTACAGCAGATTAATTAATAGATTTATCAATAGTTTGTAAAAGACAAATCTGGCCTAGCTAGCCGGACTAAATCTCGAGATGCAACGAGTTTGGGACGATCGCTGAAGCTGCTCGAAGCAACCAATTTGCTCAAGCTTAAAAGTGGGGCTGGCGTGGGTGCAACGAAGGCGAATAGATTGTGTCGCAAAAACCTCTTAAAGACAAACGATATCTATCAAAGTCATGTCTTAAGCAGTTACTCCAAAGATTGCTTCGATAAATCCGGCTTGAGAGACAATATTTCCTTGTGCGATGCCGTTGACTTGTTCTTTGCAAATCATATCCATCGCTTCAATCCCGCTCAATGTTCTTCTTGCCGTGTTAAACGACTTGAACCTCATCATCGGCTTCACAATGCGCTTGATGTTCCGATGCTCCTGCTCGACAATATTATCCAAATATTTGCTTTGCCTTCTGCGCTCTCGACGATCTCGAGTTGCGCTTGTCTAGCCCTAAGTGCGTGTTGTCAAGCTTTGACCCTAATTCTATGCAAGTTTAAGTTAAATTGGTATTACTCTAATTTTCACGTCTGGCTTAGGATTGCGATATGTCATCATCCCAGGCAGTTACCCCCTCCCTTATCGGAATTTATGAAGTAGGTATCGGTGTACCTGATTTAGATACATCGATCGAATATTGGGAGCAGTTTGGATACTGTGTTGGTGAAGAAGGAAACCTTTCAGCAGAAACCGCTCAAGCTTTGTATCATACTAATTCTGGCCTCCGCTCCGTTCGTCTTTTGCATCAAACTGCTGATCATGGTTTGATTCGACTGATGCAGTGGGAGCAGCCGCGAAATGAGGGGTTGGGACTAGGCTCGATGAAAGCAAGAGGCAATCGCTGGGCAACGACCCTCACGGCTGATATATTAACCATTCTCAATCAGGCTGAAGAAGCAGATCGGGCGGGATTACCAATTCGCTATACAACGCCGCACTGGGAAATTATCTACAACAAAGATCGCAAGATGCGTCCGTTTATTGATCCTGCGATCGGAGTGCGTGAGATGCTATTGCTACAACCCTTAACGCGACAAGTGTTATTTCAACGCTTTGGATATACGCTGCCGCACTATGGACAGATTAATGAGCAGGCGGCATTCAAAGCTAGTCAAGTTACGCATATGGGAATGGTTGTTCAGGATGACAGCAAGGAAACGCTTAAGTTCTATGAGGACGTTTTGGGACTGCTGCGAGTGCGGGATGACGTAGAGACCACCTATGAGTCTTCTCAGGCAGGACGGCAAATTTTTGATTTGCAGCCAGGCGAAAAATTTTTTGTGACTGCCTTTGATGATCCGCGATCGTCGGTAACAGATTTGCAGGCAGCTCGATCGGGTAGATTGTACATTGTTCGCTTTCCAGAGACACAATCGGTGCCTGAGCGGTTTGAGATGTCGCAACCTGGTTGTTTAGGGATATCACTGTACACCTATTGCGTGAGTGACATTGAAGCCTACCGCGATCGGGTGCAGACAAGTTCCGCTGAAGCGGTTACAGAGGTGTATATGAATGAATTTAGCGATCGTAGTTTTTCGTTTATTGCCCCAGATGGCTACTTCTGGACACTCGTTGAAAACTAATCTATGGGTTCAGGAATCGGAAATGATTCCCCGGCAAGATAAGCGTCAAAATGCTTCTGGAAGTAGAGCCAGGAGGTCATATCTTCGTCATCCAGTGGAGCCTCTGGTGCGTGTCGGTAAAGAGGCATTCGTGTATTAATTTCGTCCTGGAGCAGTTGTGGGAGCTGATCAAAATCATCCACTTTTGTCCCTGAAGCACTATAGATTAATTGTCCAGCTCGATCGCCCATTTTCATCCATGGTACCCAGGGGCCAATTCGATCCCAAGTCAACCATAGTTTAGAAACGGACGGTAACTTCTCATCAAATAACTCGGCAGTTGGAACCTTAAATTTAAACAATTCGGCAGCTTGGTAATGAGGATTGGAACTGTATTCCGCAAATTTTGGATCAGCCAGGGGATTTGGATAGGCAGGAAAGATATCAAAGACGAGTGTTGTCGTTTCTTCGTCTACTTGGGCCGGAAATTGCCCCTTAAAGTTGCCTTGAACCGGATTGTTAGCAACGTGCATCACGGGTAACACTTCCTCAGTCCACGGGTTCTTCCAGGTTTGGAGTTTCTCTTCGGTTTCTGGATCTAAGTAATATGTCAATTCTCTAGAAGTAAACGCCCAGTGACCCTCTTCGACTAAAAGACATCGGCTCACACTCATGCCGACCATTTTGAACAGGCGTTGCCGCTTCTCGCCGGGAATGAAGGCGTAAATCGAACCTGTCCAGGCTAAGAAAGTCGATCGCGTGGAATCAAGAGACGATCGCACCTTCACCCAGTTTTGGGCATTAAGCAGTTGAGTTAGAACCGCCATCTTCAAGTTCCTTTATATCACTTCATGATCTAGAGCTTGGCAAGACTAGCTGTAAACGAAGGAATCACGGTTTCCCTCAAGTTTTACAACGTTAGGATTCAAGAATGCTACATCAATGCTAAAATTCACATTTAATCTTCTAAAATTGAATTTTTTAAACGTATCAAGTTTCTAAACGTATCGAGCAGTGGTTTCTCTACAATAGCCTTAATTCAGTAGCCTTAATTCAGTAGCCTTAATTCAATCGAACATTCACTCCAGCAACTCCATAAGGATGATTCTAAGATTCTAAAGAAATTGAATGTTCAGAAGCACTGACGTTGCTTAAATTAATATGAAAATTACTGACCAGGAGTTGATTGATACTGGGCTTGCTTACAAAGCACTAGCGCTGCAAGTTACCTGCCATGCAGTCAACCAAAGCCGCGATCGGCAGGAAGCTCGATCTTTAATGCAAACCGCGATCGAGCGTTTAGGACAACAAATTGCTGCGAGTCTTGCTTTTATTGGATCGGACTGCCGTTTGGTCGTGCTACCAGAATATTTTCTGACTGGCTTTCCAATCAGTGAAGCCCTGGAGGATTGGGCAGAAAAAGCTTGTTTGGACATGGCAGGGGCAGAGTATGAAGCACTGGGAAACATCGCTCAAAAGCATCGTATCTTCCTAGCAGGAAACGCTTATGAGGTTGATCCACATTTTCCAGGGCTATACTTTCAAACCTGTTTTGTTTTAGATCCGAGTGGGTCTGTAGTTTTGCGCTATCGTCGGCTCAACTCATTGTTTGCCCCTACGCCTCATGATGTGTGGGACCAATACCTTGAGCATTACGGACTCGACGGCGTATTTCCGGTTGCCAAAACTGAAATTGGAAATCTTGCTGCTGTCGCATCAGACGAAATCCTGTTTCCAGAAGTTGCTCGCTGTTTAGCAATGCGTGGCGCAGAAGTGTTGCTTCATCCTACATCAGAAGTGTATGGACAGGCGCGAGCACCCAAGGAGGCCGCTAAAATTAGCCGTGCGGTGGAAAATATGATGTACGTGATTTCGGCAAATACAGCAGGGATTGCCAATAGTTCGATTCCGATCGCGTCGGTCGATGGGGGTTCAAAAATCGTGGACTACCGGGGATTAGTGTTAGCCGAAACCGGAGCGGGAGAAAGCATGGCAGCCTTTGCAGAAGTGGACTTAGCCGCTTTGCGGCGCTATCGGCGGCACCCTGGATTAATGAATTTGCTCTCGCGTCAGCGATTTGATGCTTATATGGATAGCTACCGCCAGTCACAGTTCTATCCCAGTAACACAATGCGAAATGGAGCGGTTGAGCGCAAACATTTTATCCAAACTCAGTTAGCCACGATCGAGCGTCTAGCCCAACAGGGAGTGATTTAAATCCAGCGATCGTAGCAGTAACTTTGGAGGGCTTGTATCATGTCGAAAATTCCTGTTCGTAATCCTCGCACTGGAGCAATCGACGACTGGATTTCTTCCCCCACCCCAGCTCAACTTTCCGCACAGTGCGATCGTCTCCGTACTGCTCAAACTAGCTGGCACAAAGCAGGTCTAGAGCAACGAATCAACATATTACAGCAGTGGAAACAAACGATTCAGGAACACCGTGAAGATTTGCTCCAGACATTAGTTGACGATACGGGTCGATTGGGAGTTTCAGTGTTAGAAGTTGATTCTGTGTTGTCCAGTCTCGATCGCTGGTGCCAGCTTGCTCCAGAACTGTTACAAGAAATTGAGAAGCCTACTGCAATTCCATTCATTCATTTGCAGCAAGATTCTGTTCCTTATTCGCTCGTGGGTGTCATCAGTCCGTGGAATTTTCCATTGCTACTCGCGATGATCGACACGATTCCAGCCCTATTATCCGGTTGTGCGGTGATTGTAAAACCGAGTGAAATTGCGCCGCGATTCATCACTCCATTACTAAAAACACTGGATAAAGTTCCTGAATTACGAGATGTATTCACTTTCATTGAAGGTGCGGGAGACACGGGAGCAGCCTTGATTGAGTATGTCGATCTCGTTTGTTTTACAGGTAGTGTAAAAACAGGGCGACAAGTTGCAGAAACCGCAGCGAAGCGATTTATTCCCGCATTCATAGAATTGGGAGGAAAAGATCCTGCGATCGTCCTAGAGTCTGCGGATCTGGATCTAGCAACCTCTGCTATTTTGTGGGGTTCAGTGGTGAATACGGGACAGTCTTGTCTCTCGATCGAGCGAATTTATGTAGCGGAAGCGATCGTCAAACCGTTTACAGAACAACTCGTTGCTAAAGCAACCCAACTCAAACTCGCTTACCCAACCGTTAACAGCGGCGAAATTGGTCCGATTATTGCAGAACGACAAGCAACAATCATTGCAGATCATCTGCAAGATGCGATCGAGAAAGGAGCAATGGTGCAATGCGGTGGAAAGATTGAAACTTTGGATGGTGGATTGTGGTGCTTCCCAACGGTTTTAACCCATGTGAATCACACAATGAAAATCATGACTGAGGAAACCTTTGGACCCATCATGCCAATGATGACATTTAGAACTGTCAAAGAAGCAATTCACCTTGCAAATGACACAATCTATGGTTTAAGTGCCGCAGTCTTTGCAGGTTCACAAACAGAAGCGTTAGAAGTTGCCGATGGCATCAAGGCAGGCGCAGTCAGTATTAACGATGCAGCGCTCACCGCATTAATCCATGAAGGAGAAAAGAATGCCTTCAAATATTCTGGCATGGGAGGATCGCGAATGGGACCCGCAGCTTTGAAACGATTTATGCGAAAGAAAGCGTATTTAATTAAAACAAAACCCGTGACTGATCCATGGTGGTTTAAATCATAACAAGGAGGTAATGATGGCAAACATTCGCGACGAAATGCCTGTTCTTGCGCGACATGCAGGAGATTGGACTGGAACCTATACCTTGATTGACTGCAATGGGAACATCCTCGATCGCCATCAATCGCATTTAACGTGTGAATTTCCGGTAGATGATCCTCTAAAGTACTATCAAATCAATCGTTATACCTGGGCAGATGGGAAGCAGGAAGAACATCGTTTTCCGGGAACCTATCATGACAAAAAGCTTTGGTTTGATACCGATCGCATCAAAGGTCATGCGTGGGAAGCTGATGACTCAACGGTTATTCTTTGGTTTGCTTACAAAACGGTTCCCGATTTCTATCTTTATGAAATGATCCAAATTAGTCCTTGTAACAACCATCGCGCCCGCACTTGGCACTGGTTTAAGAATAATCAAATCTATCAGCGCACCCTGATTCAGGAGGAGCGACAACGCTAGGAATCATGATTAAATAACTTTGAGAAATTGCAAGCATTAATTAATGGGCGTAGGACAAGACTGCTCCAGATTGGGATAAATCTCGATCGACTCGAATAAAGAATAAACAGCCGTCTTCTGAGATGTGTCTGGGAGACGTAGTGAAGCTGGGAACATAGCCAAAATGGTCCTTCGCAAACAGGTAATCTCCAATATTGCAACATCCTGCTAGGCAGTAAGCTTCTTCGTTATAAGACTGAATCATCGCTTGCTTCCCGTCATAATGAGGCAGGATGGCAAGTAGCCATGCTCCCCCACCGTTGGGGGCTTTTCTCAGCCACTTCTTGTTCGATTCGGTAAACTGTCTTGTGTCTGTCTTTCCCCAGGGCAACAATTTGCTGTCTAATGCGGGAATAAACTCATTGATTCGAGCTTGTGAGTGATTCGGCAAATCTTGATACTGGACACTGCCGTTTTCCATCCATAAAATTTCCGCCGCTTCACCGTTTAAGACTTTCCACGGTCCAACTCTGACTCCTGCTGGAATAAAGGAGTAGCCGTGCTTGCGAAGTTTCCACTCTCCCACTTGAATAGCACCGCTCAGCACAAAAATTTCCAGATCTGCCGTAAATCTGCCCGCGGGCATCTCAAATTGGGACGGCAGGACAACTTTCGCAGTGGATGCGCTGTTTTCATGCCAAGAAAGCATTTGACAGGTTGCTGCTACTGTCTGTTCTGGTATGCCATGAATCTGCCACGCTTGTTCTGAAATGCGATGAGTGTGGAAATACTGATACTGGCCCGGAACATGCCCTGATGCGATCGCGGTACGTCGCCCAGACAAACTCATCCGCCCTTGACCGTCTCCACCCCAATCTTCAGGAATTGGAACTACCTCTAAAAAATTATCTGCTTCTGAAGATATAGAGACAGAGGATTGATTGTGGTCATCCATACCTTTACAACCTGTAAACAAATCTGAAGCGAGTTAGTTAATCTAATCCTATACCCTTGCTGCCTCATAGACTCATGATTGAATGGAATAATTGAATGGAATGGGTGACGATTAATGTTCAAGTTTGAGGACTGCGATCGCCATCCTTACGAAACGTTCTGTCGTGAAGGTGGATGCGTTGCTATGCACTCCAAAACCTACAAAAAGCTGGTTGTGAAACAATTTAGCGCTGATTTTCGCTCAGCAATCGCGATTGAAGAACTTCCAATTCCTGCCCCAAATTCTGGCGAGATTCTGATTCGCAACAAATTTGCGGGTATTAATGCCGGATTTGACACCCTGGTTTGCAAAGGAAATGTTCCCTATGTAAATCTCACTCCTCCGTTTGATCTCGGCGTCGAAGCCGTGGGGGAAGTCGTGGCGATCGGGCAAGATGTTCACACCCTGCAAGTTGGAGATGCGGTTGCCACAACAGTCCGGGGAGGGGGCTATCGCGAGTATCAGGCTATCTCTGCAAATCTGGCAATCAAAATCCGTGATACTACGCCTGATCTTTTGACGCTCATGCCCACGGGGCTCTCCGCGCTCGTTGCCCTAGAAAAAGTTGGAGAAATGAAGCGTGGGGAAGTCGTTTTAGTCACTGCGGCAGCAGGAGGAACCGGACATATTGCCGTGCAGCTTGCCAAGTTAGCTGGAAATCATGTGATTGGGGTTTGTGGCTCTGAGACGAAGGCGGCATTACTAAAGAAGTTAGGATGCGATCGAATTATCAATTACCGAACTGAAACGCTCGATACGGTTCTCCGAGAAGAATATCCTAACGGGATTAATCTGGTGTTTGATTGCGTGGGTAGACAGGTTTTTGATATTTGTGTAAATCACTTAGCAATCCGAGGACGCTTAGTTGTCGTTGGTTTTATTTCTGAATATACAAACGATTTAGAATGTGTGACTCAACCTCGAATTTATCGAAAGCTGTTCTGGAAAGCCGCTTCGATACGCGGGTTTTTAATGCCTCACTTTTCTGAGTATGCGGAGGAGGGACGCGATCGCTTGCTCGATTTGTTTTATACAGGCAAAATCAAGGTGGCGGTTGATCCGACCGTGTTTCGTGGCATTGAGGCGATTCCAGATGCCGTGGAATATCTGCTGAGCGGTAAGAATTGCGGTAAGGTTGTTGTACAGCTTTAGTCGTAAAACTCTAGTCGTAAAGCTCTCGTTATGACTACAGAATCAGCCAATACATTAGCCGTTGCTCGGCAAGCCTTTGCCCATTTTGAACATGGACTGTCAACTGGAGACTGGCAGGCCTTCTTCGAGATGCTCACCGACGATTTTTCATTCTGGTTTCCGCTCGGTCAGTTTCATGGGTTGAATGTCGGAAAAGAGCGTGCGATCGAGTTCTTCAGCTATGTCTCTGAAGTGTACAGCGAGGGATTAACCCTGACCCTCGATCGGGTGACCAGCAACGAAACAACCGTTGTTTTCGAGTTTCGTGATGAAGGGCTGATGTGGGGAAACCCTTATAAAAATCGAGTCGCAGTTTCGTTTGATGTTCGCGGCGATAAAATTTGCGGCTACCGAGAATATCTAGGTAGCGATGGTAAATCAAACTAATGAAATGAATGTGAACTATACTCCCAAAGCTTTGTCCCATTCCAGCTGATGACTTAAACCATACTTGATAAAATCTTCTGGTTTTGCTTGATCATTCTTACCAAAAACACCCAGGCTGTAAGGGTTCTCTTCCATCCGCTGTCTGACTAAATCCTGCTCAAATCGCTCGACCTCTGCTCTCGGCTGATCTGTTTTGAAGAAATCGACCACCAAAACAGTTCGCTCATTCTCCGTGTAGTTGTGCGGACAGTGAGGATAGCTGTGATCTAAAACCATAAATTCACCTTCATGCCAATACAGCTTGTCATGGCATATTTTCATCGCGATATCTCCCTCAGGCACAATCAGACCTAGATAACCGCGATTCATATGCGGGTTGTAGTTTACATGAAGTTTGACATCCAGGCCGGGAAGAAATGTCCCAAAATAAACATTTCTCAGAACATTGTCGTTGCTCAAATTCGCTTCTTCGATCGCTCCCGTCAAACCTGGAAAGTATCGTTTTCTTAATTCGAGTGCTTTCTCTGAAACACTCTGTAACTCATGGTGAGGATATTCAATATGATGAAATTGAATGTATTGATCAATAAACATTCCTTGAAATAGCACCCCAAAAGCACTATATTTTGACTTGCCTTTGGTTTTAATTGTTTTACTCTTAGGACCCATCACATCAAAAGCAAACTGCATCTCTTCCTGAGAAGCATTCTGCCGAAACGATGTAAACTCATCACGAATGATTTGCCAATTCTCCTGAAGAATGTTCAAGAAAGGAAACTGCTTGGGGTCTAAATGATATTCATTAAACGCTTCCATCGTTCTCCTCCTAAACTCAATTAAGCCTAGCCCTGTAATTTCATTCTAAAAGTTTTATCTTGAACCACTCCAGGAAAAACCTGTTTCACTGAATTTTACAGGAGGCGCTGTGCCCGAAACTCTAGTTCTGGATAGATTGATCAAAAACGTTCGTGTCGTTCGTCCAAATCAAGCTAGCGTGGAGTCCCTCGATTTGGGCATTAAGGATGGCAAATTTGCCCAGATTTCACCTGAAATTCCCCCTGAGCAGGCCAAGGAAGTGTTTGATGCTCAGAATCTGCTCGGCTTTCCAGGAGTGGTGGATGCTCACATGCACATTGGCATCTATCAACCGCTTGACCAAGACGCGATCGCCGAAAGCAAAGCAGCCGCAATGGGAGGCGTAACGACCAGCCTGAACTACATCCGCACAGGTCAGTATTATCTGAATAAAGGCGGGTCTTATCGAGATTTTTTTCCAGAGGTGCTTGCCCTATCGGAAGGCAACTTCTTTGTCGATTATGGCTATCATGTTGCACCAATTAGTAGCCAGCATATTGACGAAATGCAATGGCTATTTGAACAGCATGGCGTTGCTTCGTTCAAAATTTTTATGTTTTATGGCAGGTATGGTTTGCATGGTCTCTCCGATCAGCAAAATCTATTTCTGATGATCAACAAAGAAGAGCGTTACGACTTCGCCCACTTTGAATTCATCATGCGCAGTTTGTCTCAGTTAAGGGAACGTTATCCCATTCTGCAAGACACCATTAGCCTTAGTCTTCATTGCGAAGTCGCTGATATTCTAAATGCCTATACCAAAATTGTGCAGCAAGACTCAAGCCTTACCGGACTGAGTGCTTATAGCGCTGCTCGTCCTCCCCACTCCGAGGGGTTAGCCATTTGTATTGCTTCTTATCTAGCCCATGAAACAAACTGCGTCAACATCAATTTGCTCCATCTCAGTTCCCGCAAAGCGGTGGAAGCAGCTTTGATGATGCAAACGACCTTTCCCCACATCAATTTCAGGCGAGAAGTGACCGTGGGTCATCTGCTGCTTGATGTCGAGGTTCCTACGGGTAAATGGGCAAAAGTGAATCCGCCAATTCGACCGCGATCGGATGTCGAGTACTTGTGGAATGCAGTGTTGCAGAATCAAGTGGATTGGATTGTGAGCGATCATGCCTGTTGTTCTGCCGAGAAAAAAGCGAACTTTCAGGATCCGGACAATATCTGGCTCGCAAAGGCGGGCTTTGGAGGCACAGAATATCTACTCTCAGGAATTGTCAGCGAAGGCAGTAAGCGGGGGATGTCCTACAACCATATGGCAAAATTACTGTGCTGGAATCCGGCGCAACGGTTTGGACTTCCTCAAAAGGGTGACATCGCGATCGGGTATGATGCTGACCTGGCGTTACTTGACCCTAATGAAACGTTTGTGGTTCGTGCTGTTGAATCTGAGTCGAAACAAGGCTACACCCCCTTTGAGGGAATGGAACTAACGGGGCGAGTGAAGCATACATTTCTGCGTGGGAATTTGATTTACGATCGGGGACAGGTATTGGGTTCGCCTCAAGGGCGTTATTTAAAGCGGTTTCGGTAATGTTTTACATGGGCTGATGGTTGCTGGTTAGATAGAGAGACCAAATTCGTAGCAATTGATGTACAGCCCAATCACCCCGCTATCTGAAGCATTCCTCGACAAATGATGTTGCCTGAACTTGCGCGACCTATGAAGCAAATGCGTTAGGTAAATTGGCACTGGCATCCCCTAGAAGTGCCCAGCCATAGCGTCGAGGAATGTTGCCGTGAGCTACGGTCGGTCGGTCAACGCGATACCAGTCAGCCAGGAGTGCCGCATTACTGGAACTTGCGGGAATTAAATGCGCGATCGATTGCTTAACAGGCAGGCTATAGTTTTGAGTGCGCGTTCCGCCAATGTACCTGTTCGTGGGTGGAAAAATCGATCGCAAGCCCGTTGTTGTGCAGACTGTAGCCCGGTGCCTCCTAGTCGTTCGCTAATGTAACTTGCGAGCAAGGAAACCTAGCTCTGCATAGAGATCGTCGATTTTGCTGCGTAGATGACAGAGTGCTTTTGCCATCGCTTGGAACTTTTCTTCCGCTTGTCGCTCCATCTCTTCCCGATCGATCCGGTCTTCCTCGTCATCTTCATCGACAGCCGGAGCAGATTGCCGCTGTGCCATCATCCGAGCGAGTATTGCCATCATGGGATCGTCAGGGTTGAGCTGTGACAGCAGCATTTCTTGAAGGGGAGCGATAATGGATATTCAAAAAAGACGAACTAAAAGGCAAACGATCGCCATAAAACAAAGAAACACAACGGCATTTTTTGCTTTGTATCTGCTGCGTGAATCGATTGAATATCATAGATACTAGTTAACCTCGTAGCAATGCCGCATTACATTAAAAGGTTTCAGTCTCGTTGCCAGGATTCAGTTAATCCATCCTTTCTGATTCATGCAGAAGGTTTATTAATGATTCACTATATCTGGGTCAGAGCAGAAATTTTGGGTTAATTGCATTTCATAACAGCGTCGCTTCAATCACCTCAGAAAGTAGTTTGTAACACAAACAACCTGTTGCGGTTTGTTTAACTTGGTTGCTACTGGACTAAATAAACGATTCGCTATTCACGCTCCGCTTTTATGTTGCCTCATCAGCTTCAGAATAAAACCAGGGATCGTCTGTCCGTTGAGAGCGAGGCATTTTCGATTAATTCTCGAATCTCCAGAGATATCGACGAGCAGGCAAACAGCCTTAACGGATGGAACCAAACTTATGAACAGCTTTCCGCCGGAGCGTTTCTAGGTCGTACCGTTGACCTTTGTTTCAATGGCATCCAGCTTTTTCGGGAAACGACCCATCAACATCTGTATCAAACGGGTTCGCCTCGCCCTGGATGTGATGTTTTAGCAGTGCCGATCGCGATGGAAGGGCGGGCTGTGTTTTCGGGTCAGACGGTTGACTGTAATCACTGCATGATTTTACGGGCAGGTGACTCGCTGGATTTCTGTTCCCCTCGTTACTGTGATCTTGTGACCATAGTGCTTCCACCAGAACTATTACAGGAATACGTGATACAGGTCGCAGATTTAGATTTGCTCCGGGTTCTTCGGGGAAGCGAGGTGCGATCACCAAATCCATTTGTGATCAGCGCATGGCGAACATTTCTCCTGAATGTCCTGGATTCAATTTGCACGGCTCCTCATCAGCTACAACATACCAACCTGCGTCATGCTCTCGCACAAGACCTGCTCTGGAACTTGATCACCGTGCTTGAAAGTCTACAGTCTGCTCCACGTCCGCTTGTTTTGACCCCGTCTCGTCGTCAAGTGGTAGAGCGAGCAAAGGCTTATTTTGAAGAGCATATTGAGAAGCCGGTTACAGTCACCGATCTCTGTGTGGCACTGAATGTTAGTCGTAGAACTTTGCAATATAGCTTTCAGGACGTCCTGGATATTAACCCTGTACGGTATCTTAAAGTCATTCGATTAAATCATGCACGGAGAGATTTACGTGCTAATTGTTCTGCTGAAATAACCGTTGGCGATATTGCTGCGAAATGGGGATTTTGGCATCTAGGTCGATTTTCATCAGAGTACCGTCAAATGTTTGGTGAGTTACCTTCAGTGACGTTAAAAAACAGTGCGCTCCATTACTGAATTTGCTGCTTGTCATCTTTTGCTAAAATTTGCCAATTTTGGATAACGCCCATTAGAAAAGTAATTCTAAATTAAGTCAGCACGCTGAGTTGATATTGTTTGCTATCGATTGAGAACAGCTTAATTGGCATTGCTTTTCTAGCATCTCCTATGAATCATGTTCTTGACAGCATCTCTAAAGGATGAGTTGCAAGACTTGGCTCATTTCCCGATGCTCACCGCATTTTGCATTTAATCATGTTCAGCGACTTGCTGTTCAGCGATAAGTTTATTTGAACCCGTCTGCTACAGAAAAGACCATTTAACTGAATTACTGAAGGAGTACTTTGATCATGACTGCTGTTTACAATTCTTCCTCTGCGCGAACTGCTCCTTCTGCGGCTGTTCATCCTCTAGAGCCGTTAAGTGCAGCAGAGATTTTGGCGGCACTCGCCATTCTTAAAGCAGAGAAATCGCTGTGTGATCGGGTTCGGTTTATTTCGACCACGTTGCATGAGCCGTCTAAAAACGTCGTCCTTAGCTTTGAGCCGGGAATACCGTTTGCGCGAGAAGCCTTCATCATTGTGCTGGATAATGCAACTGGGAACACCTATGAGGCGATTGTGTCTCTTACTGCCCAGTCCGTGGTGTCTTGGACACACATCCCCGATGCACAGCCGCCGATTGCGCTGGACGAATTTTTTGATTGCGAAGCAACCGTTAAAGCGAATCCTGAATTTCAGGCAGCGGTGCGAAAGCGCGGCATTACCGATATGGATTTGGTGTGCGTTGATCCCTGGTCAGCAGGATGGTACGAGGATGACCTCGCAGGCGATCGGGGACGGCGGCTATCGAGGGCACTATGTTGGGTTCGCAATAATCCCACCGATAACCTGTATGCTCACCCCATCGATGGGCTGATTGTGATTGTTGATCTCAATGCAATGGAAGTCGTGCGCGTTGAAGACCATGCCCTGATTCCGGTGCCGACTGAGCCGAGCAACTACACCACTGAGTATGTGAAAGACCTGCGGACTGATCTGAAACCGCTAGAAATTATTCAGCCTGAGGGTGCGAGCTTCCAAGTCATAGACGGGTACGAGATTCGCTGGCAAAAGTGGCAGATGCGAATTGGTTTTACGCCGCGTGAAGGATTGGTGCTGTACACCGTGGGCTACGAAGACCAAGGTCGGGTGCGTCCCATCCTCTATCGCGCCTCTCTAGTGGAAATGACGGTTCCCTATGGCGACACCAATATTACTCAGTGCCGCAAGAATGCCTTTGATGTTGGAGAATACGGCGTCGGCACCCTAGCAAACTCCCTCAAGCTGGGCTGCGATTGCCTGGGTGAGATTCGCTATTTCGATGCGGTGATGGCAAACACGCGGGGCGAGATTGTGGAGATTAAAAATGCCATCTGTATGCACGAAGAGGACTACGGCATCCTCTGGAAGCACACCGACTGGCGCACCGATCAGGTAGAAGTACGGCGATCGCGTCGCTTAGTTCTCTCTTTCATTGCCACCGTCGGCAACTACGAATATGGCTTCTTCTGGTACTTCTATCAAGACGGCACGATTCAGTACGAAGTGAAGCTAACGGGCATGATGACCACTGGAGCCGTGATGCCGGGAGAAAAGCCCGTTCATGGCACCGAACTGACCCCCCAGCTTTACGCTCCTAACCATCAGCACGTTTTTTGCGTTCGTATGGATATGTCGATCGACGGCATGAATAATTCTGTGTACGAAGTCGATACCGAAGCTGTTCCAATGGATGAAAACAATCCCTATGGCAATGCGTTCTACGCGAAATCTACGCTGTTATCCACCGAGCAGGAAGCACAGCGGCTCATCGATCCCTTTAAGGCACGCTACTGGAAGATTGTGAATCCCTCAGTGCAGAATCGCATGGGCTATCCGGTGGGCTACAAGCTTGTTCACGGCGAGAACGGGCTGCCCTTTGCTCATCCTGAATCCAGCGTAATGCAGCGGGGTGGCTATATGTTGAAGCATTTGTGGGTGACGCCCTACGATTCTGAAGAGCGGTTCCCCGCAGGTAATTATCCCAACCAGCATTCCGGCGGTGAAGGATTGCCGCAATGGACGCAGGCAAATGAATCGCTCGAAGACACCGATCTCGTTCTCTGGTACACCTTCAACCATAACCATATTCCCCGCTGCGAAGATTGGCCCGTAATGCCTGTCTCCTATATTGGCTTTATGCTCAAGCCTGTGAATTTCTTTGATCTCAACCCGTCTAACGACGTCCCTCCCTCGCCTGCAAAGCACAAGTGTCACTAAAACAAATTCATCCTCAAAGACGCTCTGATGGATACTCACGATAAGCTTCCTACCGCCATTGCTACCTCCAATTTACGTTCTGGCTATTTAGCGTTTTCGGAAGTATTCGCTTAATCGATCGCCAATATTGCGCCGAGGGCAACTCCTGCCCTCACTATCGCTCTTCTATTTGCCAGTGCGGGGACGGGACGTGGTTTACCTATGCGATCGCAACGCTGGGGCTGGTGTTTGTCGGCTTAAACATTAATCAATTTGTCCGTCGCTCTGCTTCGCCCGGTTCGCTTTATACGTATATTGCAAAAGGACTGGAACCAACACCGGTGTGATTACGGGCTGGGCATTGATCGCCGCCTATTTGTTTACAGGGATGACGGTTCTCTGTGGGTTTGCCAATTTTGCCCAAGGGCTGCTGTCCTTAAATTAGCATCATTCCGTCTCCCGTTTTCTGATTGTCTATGGGATCGTTGGCGTTATGATTATGCTCATTCCACTGATTAGCAGCATCGGAATTCCTGGTGAAGCCAGCCTGTTTCCCCTTCCTTCTGCCCCCTTCAATCTCTTTCCTGATCGGTTCTTGCTGTATTTGGCGATCGGGACAGAATGGTTTACTTTCCTGCGGATGCGCTCTCCAAATGTGATCCAGGAAATTCGGGACGATATTGAAGCAATTCATCTTAAATTCAGCGAAATGCCCAAAATCTGACGGGGCGACAAAAAGGGGTTCTGTCGCAAAAAATTTTAGAAGCGCTTGTCCTCGCGAGTGTAACTATCCATCAAATTTCACTGGCTGATTTTGGTTTGCCTGAGCCTTGAAAGGGGACGTTTTCTCGAAGAGGTAATTCGCTGCCAAACTGCTGTATTTGTTTAATTCTGGCAGTCGCCCGATCATCCTCTACCCGATCGGTGCACTCAAGCTGTTCTAAATATTGCTCAACATATTGCTCAACAGAAATCTAGTGCTTTATGAGCCAGTATCCCCCCTTGCAATCGCCTGCTCACCAGGCAATAAATTGGGATAAACCTTCGATCGAGTTTAAAGACTAAACGCTTTACCTAAGCAGAACATTGAACAGATAGCAAGCAATTGGGCTGCAATGGTTCAAAGAACTTGTAGTTGTTACATTGTGCATACATTTCTTTAGGTTTGTTGTTTCTCCGAAAAAATACTTCAATGTAAAATGGTTTTTGTTGATACGCTTACTGAATCTTTACTTTCTTTACTCAAGTTCAAATCTTAAAGATTTTTGCTCATCGAAGATTGAGTATTGTTTCTGTTTTATGCCCTTCGCTGTTTTTCTTTTTGGAAGGTTCTCTATGTCACATTGCCCCTGTTGCTCTAGCCTAATGCTGCGTCAAGTTCAGCGTCATCAAGTGTATTGGTTTTGTCGTCACTGCTGGCAGGAAATGCCATCGATCGAAAAGAAACCTGCCTCTCAGGTAGGCTTGAAACAATTCCTGCCAATTCAGTAGTCTTTAGCGATCAATGCTGAAGGGTGACAATCGGATAAGAATCGCAGTTTTGCATCCTCTTTCAGAAAGTATTGAGTGATGAATTCCCGAATCTGGTCTCTGTGTCGTTTCTCCAAGCAGGCAGTTGTATCTACATCGCTCCACAGTCTAGCTTGTGATTGCTCGGTTACAGCTCCATCACTTCATAAGGGAATTTGCATGACCGTTCATCTGTCGCTAGGACAGCAGTTAGAACACGATCGACTTATCAGCGATATCGCACTCCGAATCCGGCAGTCCCTTGATCTCGACACGATTCTGCAAACGACGGTGGATGAGGTGCGGCAATTTTTGCACACCGATCGCGTGATTATTTTTCGATTTAATCCCGATTGGAGTGGGACAGTAGACGTAGAATCGGTTGGCTCAGATTGGGCTGCCATTCGATCGACTACGATTCACAATTCCTGCTTTTCAGAACAATACATCGAGCCTTTTCGCGCCGGGCTAGTAACTGCCAAAGCCGATATCTACGCGGCTGGACTCACTCCCTGCCATCTGGAGCTGCTGACCCAGTTTCAGGTTCGAGCGAATCTGGTAGTTCCCATTCTGCAACAAGACCACTTGTGGGGGCTGCTGATTGCCCATCATTGCTCGGAACCTCGCCCGTGGCAGAAAATTGAAATTGATTTGCTCAAGCAGCTCGCAGTTCACGTCGGCATCGCGATTCAACAAGCTGAACTGTATCAGCAGCTCGAAACTGAACTGAAAGAGCGCAAAATTGCCGAACAAAAGATTCGTGAACAGGCAGCATTGCTTGATATTTGCACGGATGCGATTACTGTTCAAGATCTGAATCAGCATATTCTGTATTGGAATCGCGCCGCAGAGCAGCTCTATGGCTGGACGGCAAGTGAAGCGATCGGCAGCAGCGTGAAGAATCTGCTCTACAAGTCAGAGAATTATTCCCAGCTTGAAGCGATTCATACAGCGATCGGCCAGCAGGGTGAATGGCAGGGTGAATTGCGACAGACAACTCAATCGGGCAAAGAAATCCTGGTTGAAAGCCGCTGGAACTTGATTCGCGATGAAGCGGGCAGTCCCCAATCAATTCTCGTCGTCAGTACCGACATTACTGAGAAAAAACAGCTTGAAGCTCAATTTCTACGCGCCCAGCGTTTAGAAAGCATCGGTACGCTTGCAAGCGGTATTTCTCATGACCTCAATAATATTCTCACGCCCATTTTGGCAGTGGCTCAACTGCTGCCGCTGAAGTTTCCTGATGCCGATTCAGGCGCACAGCAATTGTTTGACATTCTCGAAGACAGTACCAAGCGCGGTGCTGCCCTGGTTAGGCAAGTATTGTCATTTGCGCGTGGGATAGAAGGAAAACGTACGCCCCTGCAAGTCAAGCACCTGCTGTCGGAGATCAGACAAGTAGCGCAGCAAACTTTTCCGAAATCAATCCAGGTTTCACTCAATCTCGACCCGAAGCTCTGGGTTGTGACTGCTGATCCGACTCAACTGCATCAAGTGTTGATGAATCTTGCGGTTAACGCTCGTGATGCAATGCCTGAAGGCGGCAAACTCAGTTTTACCGCTCAAAATATGGTGATAGACGAACACTATGCACGAATGAACTTGGAAGCGAAAGTTGGACGTTTTGTTGCGATCACGGTGACCGATACGGGAACTGGCATTCCACCAGAGGTCATGGAGCACATCTTTGAGCCGTTTTTTACAACCAAAGAAGACGGGAAAGGAACCGGACTGGGACTTTCTACAGTTAACGGAATTGTCAAGGGTCATGGTGGATTTGTGAGTGTCTACAGTGAAGCCGGACAAGGAACTCAGGTCAGAGTTTATATTCCTGCCTCACCGCAGGTAGAAACTGAACGTGTCGAACCCGAAACGCTTCCTTCTGGACACGGAGAACTGATTTTGGTTGTGGATGATGAACCGTACATTCGCGAAGCTTCTCAAATGACTTTGGAGATGCATGGATATCGAGTTCTAAAAGCTTGCGATGGCATTGACGCGATCGCCCTTTATGCTCAACATAAGGCTGAAATTAGAGGAATTGTGATTGACATGATGATGCCTGCAATGGATGGCGTTACGACAATTCGTACCTTGCAGCGAATGAATCCTGAAGTCAAGATTATTGCCGTGAGTGGATTAGGAGTGAACGATCGCCTTGCCAGAGAAGTAGGAGTGACAGATTTTCTGCTGAAGCCCTATACGGCAGAAGATTTACTGGTTCTCTTAAATCAACGGCTTAAATAAAAGCATTCAAATGCGATCACCGCCAATTTGGTCATCGATGCTTTGTTCAAATCTCTTCTCAACAAATTCTAGAATGCTCAATTTACCTTTACCAGGGTCATATCCTACCTCACATCACTCGACGATTCGCTTTGGTAAACGAACAGTGAATTGTGCTGCTTTCCCGGTTGGACTCACCCATGAGATTTCGCCACCATGCAACTGCGTGCAGGCTTGTACGATCGCCAAATTTAGACTATTAGCCGAAATCGTACCGAAATCGCTGCCGTCACTGTCCTTGCTGCTGTTCCTGACAGATTGAAGCACCTGTTCCCCAGCGGGGAGGTCGGTTCCTTTGTCTTTTACTTCGATCGCAATATGAGTGCTGTTTCCGGTAAGATGCAGTTCGATCTCACTGCCGGAAGGTGAGGATTTGATTGGATTCAGCAGCAGATTAATCAAAATCAACCGCAGGAGCTGCTGATCACCCCAGAAGCCTTTGGTATTGCCTGAGATCTTAAAGGTCAACTATTGGCGATCTTTAAGCCGAGTTTGCTGCTCATCGATCAGATCTGAGATAAATTGCAGTAACTCGAATGGCAGGGGGAAAAATTTGGCTTCGCCCGCTTCAAACTTCTCAAGCAGCAGCAAATCTTCAACGAGCCGAGTCATCTGCCGGGCTTCATCTTCAATGGTTTGCAAAAACTGCTGCTGTTTCGATTCAGTGAGTTTGCTGCTACTGAGTTTCAGGGTTGAGGCGGCTGCCAGAATCACTGCCAGGGGCGATCGATATTCGTGGGAAACGGTTGATACAAGCTGCGATCGAACGGCGTTAAGCTGCTTTTCAGTCGCTAATGCCTCCAGCGTCTCCGTAAGCTGATTGGACTGTTGCAGAGCGATCGCCAATTGATTGACAAAATCCTTGAGGAAACTGACTTCATCAACCTGCCACTGCCGCTGGCTTGAATTCTGGCACGCCACTAGCAAACCCCAAACTGCAAAAGAAGAGCGTTGCGAAGCTAAATTATCAGCAGAAGACGGAAGCAGGATAGGAGCCAGAAGATAAGTTTCTTTTTTACCGCTGCCTGAAATCGCTGTCGAAACTTCAGCAGACTGATTCAAGCAAGTTGTTGAACTTGTCTTGCAACCCAGTGAATAATTTTCAGATAGGAAAGAAACAAACTGTTGAATCGGATCATGAACCCTGCTCAACCCTGTTTCAAACCGTTTGATTAAGGCAGGCAGGAACTCAGTATTACTTGATTGATGATTGAACCGATGACTAGATAAATGACGGGAAGGATGATTAGACGAAGTAATCTGGTAGATCATGACGCGATCGCATTCCAGGACGCGCTGTACCTGAGTTGCTGCCGTTTCTAAAATCTGATTTGAATCTAGCGATCGATGCAGGCGCAGAGCAACCTCTGCGGTTAAGTGCCACTCTTGCTGCTGACGCGACTGATTTTTGGAATATGCCTGTTGCAGCACGTTGCGAACCGTGAGCTGCAAAACATCAGGGGCTAAATCTTGCTTGACTAGATAATCCTGAGCACCGCGCTTCATTGCCTGGACTGCAACCTGTTCATCTCCCTGCCCAGTGAGCATAATCACAGGGAGAGGCGTATCTCGCTGCTGATTGAGTTCGTCTAAAAACTCCAGTCCGGTCATGTTAGGCAGACGGAAATCTAGCAAGATTGCATCGCAGTGCTGTTTTTGACAGAGTGCCAGTCCCACTTCTGCCGAGCCTGCCTCAATAAAGGGGTAAGACTGACTGGGATCACTGGAGAGATATTCCCGGTAAACTTCTCGATCCTCCTGACAGTCATCTGTAATTAAAAGCGTCCAAACATTTGACATAGCAGGATGTAAAAAAGAGTTTAGTTATCCTAAGGCTGCCACAAATCTAAAAATTACAGCAAAAATTTGGAAGGTTTGATACATATCGTAGAGTTTATTTTCCCTCGTATCCGTTTACTGGCGGAGTATTCGCTTGCAGCCAGTAGTCCACAAATGCCTGAACCGTACGCTCTAGCTCATCTGAGTCAACAGGTTTGATCAAATAGACTTGTCGGGAAATAAGCAAGAATAGAAGGCAGAAATGGGATAAGCAAATGCTGGATATTGAACGGGTGCTGACACAAGACCGCTTGCTGCGCGCTTTAACTGGCTTGAA